>JACMKN010000121.1 GCA_014380135.1 Deltaproteobacteria bacterium | reverse complement strand
TTGGCCGGTTCGCCGCTTTCATTCATGCAATAGGCATACAGGCTCCAGAGCAGCGATTCCTTGCCGTTCCACTGGACAGCCCGCTCAAAGGTGCTGATCATCTTGTCCTTCTTCTGGCGTTTCATGTATGAGATGGCCAGCATGGCCGTGGCGGCCCAGTTTTTAAAGAACGACTTCTCAAGATGCGGGAAGGCGTTGGTGAAGTCGCGCTTCATGTAGTAGATCATTCCGATCTGGGAGTGAATCTGTCCCTCCACGTACAACTGCCATTTGCTGTACTGCAGGGCGTCCTTCAGTTCGCGGATCGCTTTTTCAAAGCGGGGCGGTTGGGCCTGCAGGTCCTTGCCGGCGGTTTCTATCGAGGCCATGACCTTTTTCATCGTGATGCGTGAAAACAGGACAAAAACAGCTGCAAAGATGACCAGGGCGATCATCAGCCCGATCCACCATGACAGCTTGAGGACCAGGAGCAGTATCAGGAGCACCGCAGCAGAGGCGCCTGCGGAGATGAGAATGTTATACATCGGTAATTCCTTTCGTGGTTCAGCTATGGGGATAAGCAGAAGTCAGCTCGTGGATGTGGCCGGAACCATCTCTCCGTTTTTTTCGGTAAACTTGGCGATGATGATGCGTCGGCCCGGCTTGAGCGCTACCGTAGTTTTCAGGTTGTTCCAGGCGGTCAGGAGTTTGGGCGTTACATTGAAACGCTTGGCCAACGCTCCGAGTGTATCCCCCTTTTTGACGGTATAGTACTTGGAATAATTGCCCTTGCTTGCAGCTGCGCGTGCGGTGCGCGGGGTGCGCCCCTCGTGGCTGAAATCGACGGTCTGTCTGGCCGGTACGATCAGTGACTTGCCGGCCAGACGGCTCTTGGCGCTCAGGCTGTTCAACTCGGCCAGTGCAGCCGGAGTCGTGTCGAAACGGCGGGCGACACTTTTCAGTGAATCTCTTTTGCCGGCCTTGTAGCGGGTGTAGAGTATCTTTTCGGTGAAACGCTGGTTTTCGGGGATTTTGGCGAACTCCGCTTCAAAGCGCTGTTTGGTCCCCTTGGGTATCTTGAGCTGATAATCCGGGTAGTTAGGGGGGGTACACCAGTGTCGCAGATCCGGATTTAACTCCTTGATGGTCTCAAAGGTGGCTCCGCACGATTTTGCCGCCAGGTCCAGATTGGTGCGGGATGGGATCGAGACGGTGTCAAATTCGATCGGCGGCAGATAAGCCACGTCGGAAAATCCGTAGCGGGCAGGGTCTTTGGCGATAATCGCGGCTGCCAGCAGCTTAGGAACGTATTCCTTGGTCTCGCGCTTCAGATAGGAACCCTGGGATAATTCCCAAAAGTTGCTGGTGTTGTACATGTTGATGGCGCGCAGAATCTTGTTCTCGCCGGCATTGTAGCCGGCGGCGGCCAGATACCAGTCGCCCTTGAACATGCCGTACAGCTCTTTCATATACAGTGCTGCGGCGGTGGTGGCCTTGACCGGATCCTTGCGCTCATCTATCCATTGATCGATCCGCAGGGAGTAGCGGCGGCCGGTTTCGGAGATAAACTGCCACGGTCCGACGGCATTGGCCCAGGAACGGGCGTGCAGATGAAATCCGCTCTCGATCATCGCAACATATACCAGATCTTCCGGCATCCCCTCGCGCTTCAGAATCTCTTTCATCATCGGAATGTAGCGGGAGGAGCGTGAAAGCCATTGCGAGAACGACTGTTTGCCTTTGGTCTGAAAATAGTACAGGAAATATTCGACTTTGCTGTTGAGGGCCAGAGGAATATCTGAAACCGGCAGATCTATATCGGGCAGCACCAGTTCGCCGCCCGCGCCGCTTGTCTGATGCAGCTCTTCAAGTAAAAAAAGATCGGCAATCGGAGCGGCGGCCTCTGCTTCAACCGCTACGACATCGTCCACCGGAACCAGCACAGGCGGCTCGTTCTGTGAGAACTGCGGAGCATTTGGACTGGTCAACTCTGCCAGGACCGGCTGGATCGGTTCGGTGGCGAAGGCCGGAAGCGCGCAGAGCAGTAAGGCAATTGCGACGGTCGCATATCTGAGAAGATGAAGTTTCTTCATAAGGTGGCAAAGTATAAAGGAAGCTGCCCCGAAAGTCAATGCCGCTGAAATCGCTGTCTGGCGGGTTCTTGAGTCTGGAATGGATATAGAACCATCGTGCCATTTTCAGGATAAACAAAAAAAGCCCACCGGAGTGGGCTTTTTCAGGCTGGTGCTTTAATGTTCTATTCTACCGAACTACGTTCCTTCTTCATCGCTTCGCGCCCGGCTTCAATCGCGGATGCCAGGATAGTTTTTTTCTCTACGATCGTTTCCTTACCATCTTCGATGGCGGTTTTGATCTTTTCCTGAGCTTCCTTGGCGTACTCTTTGATCTTGTCCACCGCATCTTCGGTCAGATCGGCAATGTTTTCACGCATCTCGCGACCACTTTTGGGTGCATAAAGCAGTGCCAGGCCGGCACCGATTGCTGCCCCGGCCACAAACGATGCCAATACGGTTCCTGCGGATACTCCTTGTTCTTCAGACATGGTTAGATACCTCCCCGTTTTTTTAGATAACGTTCAATTACATATTTTCCCGCCACCCTGGCTCCGGTTGCCCAGACCGAGGTGGTGTTGAGAACCGTTGTTACGACACCCACCGTACGGTTGATCGTGTGCAGATTGTCGCCGGTTTCGCCCAGTGCCGACATGAAACGTTTGACGTCACCGGTATGTTCGACCACGCCACCGCCGACGGTCTTCAATTCCGCCAGCACGCCGGTCAGTTCCTGGATGGTCGGTTTAAGTTCCTCCCGAACCATTTCGCTTAATGCACCGACCGACTCATAGGTGCGCTTGACGGCCATGATCGCCGGTATCAGCGCCACCACCAAAACACAGACCGCAACGGTTATGATCATCAGTGCAATTCCGGTAAGGGTCATTCTTTTCTCCTGTGCTGTAGTCAGTTCAGCTGTTTTCAAAGTATAGAGCAAAAAAGGATTAATTCAATCGAATAAACAAAGTGCTGTCAGTTGTCTGCTTCGCCAGGTCTGTTTCCCAGCATCTTCGACAGCACATCTTCAGCGGCGGAATAGGGGTCGCTGCCGTTGTTTCCCATCCCTTCGACAACTTTGGCCAGGGTGTCGTCAGCAGCCATGAACTCGATCGCTTTTCGGATAAGAGAGTCGCGCAGTATGTCCATGAAATGGCGTTGATTGCGCTCGCGAAGGAAATCGTGGATAGTTCCGCTCGTAAAAAGGAAATCACGGTGGGCGAGGATCTCGTCGGTCAGTTCTTCGATGCCGGTCCCGCGCTGGGCCACGGTTTTCATGACCTGCGGATTCCAGCATCCCTCGGGTGCATTACGCATCTCCAGCATGGTACACAGCTCGCGGGCCGTCCGGTCGGCGCCGTCACGGTCGGCCTTGTTGACCACGAAGATGTCGCCGATCTCCAGGATGCCGGCCTTGATGGCCTGGATATCATCGCCCATGCCCGGCACCATCACGACGCAGGTCGTATGGGCGGCTTTGACGATGTCAACCTCATCCTGGCCGACCCCGACGGTTTCGATGATGACGATATCCATCCCCAGAGCGTCCATGACCATGCCCACATCGGTGGTGGAGCGCGAAAGGCCGCCCAGGGCGCCACGGGTGGCCAGGCTGCGGATAAAGACCCCTTCGTCGCAGGAGTGGCGATTCATGCGGATGCGGTCGCCCAGGATGGCGCCGCCGGTGAAGGGGCTGGTCGGGTCAATGGCAACCACACCGACTTTCTGGCCCCTCTTGCGGAACGAGGCGGTCAGTTGATCCACCATAGTCGATTTGCCGGCGCCGGGCGGGCCGGTGATGCCGATGATATAGGCCTTGCCGGTGTGGGGATAGAGTTGTTTCAGTTCCTGAACCGCATTGGGGCGGTTGTCGTCGATGTCGCGCATCAGCCGCGCTGCCGCACGGATGTCGCCTTGTATTACCAGCTCTGCTAGGGTCATGTTTAGATACCTGTTGTTGAAGGATTGGTGCGACGAGGGGGTTCTATAGCATGATATTAGCGGAAATTCAACTGAAGGAGTGTAGCTGCAGGCTTCATAAACCCTCGTCTTCTCTACGTCCCAGATAGGCTCTCAGGCTCTGGATGGCGATTGATTCCATCAGCGGGATTTCTGCCAGCGGAAATGTGGTATCACCAACCGCTTCGGCCAGATGAAACATCTGATGCCAGGGAAGGGGCGACTTTTTTGCTGCTTTGAGCCACAGGGCATTGAGTGTCAGTCGTTCGAGCCACACTTGACGGCGTTTTTCGAGAATATTGTCGATAATGGCATGCATGGCCGATAAATTGGCATCCGGCCTGTTGCGCTTCTTTTTAAGGACAGCCGCAATAACCTTGTCAACTTCGGCGTTATCCTCGAACCATGAGTCGGCAAAATGATGTTCGTCGCACCAATCGGCAGAATCTCTCAGCGCCTTTCTACGTGATTTGTCAGCAAGCAGTTCCGGCGCGCTGCGCTCCAGTTCGGCCCGCATCAGAGCGAGTTCGCGTCGGGTGTCAAAGGCGGTCGCTTTCCACTGGTCTTTCCCCAGCAGTTCGGCAACATGGGCCAGCCAATAGCTGGGCGCATTGCCCACTGCAGCGCTTTCGGCCAGGCTGTGGCAAATCCGTTGATCCAGATATTCCGGGGATGATTCAAGAAAAGCGCCTTCCTGTTTCATCGTATCCAGGAAGCTTTTCAGCACTTTCTTTGTGGGAAGCGGAATTATAAAGGAATCGGCCACTCCCGTGCCACGCTTGAGCAGGGCCGAACAGCTGACATGGCCTTTGCCATCGGGAACTACAGTCATGAAAGACTGGGCAAAGGCACCGTCAACCGGCGATGCATAGACAGTGGCAGCGGGACTGTTCGGAAGCGGGGCGCACTCAATACGGGCGCGGCGGGCATTGCTGACGGCCTGATCGATGTTTTTGCGGATCTCTTCCGGGAACCAGTTGCGGGTAATGATCAGACGTCGCAGGGTCTC
>JACMKN010000120.1 GCA_014380135.1 Deltaproteobacteria bacterium | reverse complement strand
GCTCCCAAAAACGGAGACTCGCCCTCCGCAACCGTTCGCGGCATTTCGGCTGCGATTGCAGCTTATCTGGCAATGAATATCGGCGCCCTGGCCGCAGCCCTGGAACTGGGCATCCAGCCCTTGATTTACAGCGGCGTGTCCCAGGGGGCCGGTTATTTCCCCTTTTCCCTGAAAGCCGCGATACCGGCCGTCATGTTGCCGCACCTGACGGTGGTGGGAGCCCTGGAAGCGACCGTTACCGCACTGGTTATGATAATGCTGATGAAGAAGGATCTCCGGATGAAGAGTGGATTTTCGGTATTTGCACTTGTTTCCGCGCTGCTGCTGACACTGACTGCGGGCGGGGCGTCAGCCCATGACTACTGGATCGAGAAGAAGGGCAGCGGTTATGCAGCTGTCTATGGCCACAGGGACCAGCGTCTGGAATATAATCCGGCCAGCTTGAAGAAGGTCACGGTCTACAACGCAGCCGGCAAGCCCCTGGACTTCAAAAAGGAGATCCAGTCAAAAGCCATCATGATCCATCCTGCCGGCAGTGCCTGCCTGATCCTGGCCGATCTTGAAAGCGGTTACTGGTCCAAGACAATCTACGGCTTGAAGAACCTGCCCAAGCGCAAGGCATCCCGTCCGATCGAATCCTACCGTGCCTATCACTATTCCAAGTCAATCATTTCAGGTGGTGAAGCAGCACTCAAACCGATAGAGGGATTGAAACTCGATATCATCCCAACCAAAAACCCGCTCGAAATGAAGGCCGGCGACAACCTGCAGCTCAAGGTGCTCTTCGAGGGCAAGCCCTATGCAGGTGTTTCATTGGAGGGAGACCACGACAAAGTTGGCCTGACCGATAAGGACGGTTTGATCAGGGTCAACCTGAAAAAAGGGCGCCAAATCTACACAGTCGAACGGCGCGACCCGCTCAAGAATGATCCGGACGCCGACTTCATCTCCACCACCACCACATTGACCTTCGAGGTAAACAGATGAGGGGTTTACTGCGCACGACTTGCAGCATGATCACCCTGGCATTGTTGCTGACCGGCGCATCATTGGCCATGGCCCATTCGATCAACTATCAGGTCGAACAGAAAGGCATGGCGGTGCGGGCCTACTATTCCGAGAAAGACACGGCTGCCTATTCCCAGTACGAACTGTTCGGTCCCGGAGACAAGGAACCGCACCAGACCGGCCGCACCGACAAAAACGGCTATATCGGCTTTGTCCCCGACCGTCCCGGCACTTGGAAACTGCAGGTCTGGGGGGAATCGACCCACGGCTTCCACGGTGTGACGACCGAGATCAAGGTTGACAAGGCTCTGGGACTGGAAGGGTTCAGCAAGCCGCTGGTGGCCACCTACACCAGGTTCATCACCGGCGTCAGCCTTGTTTTCGGCCTGTTCGGAGTCTACAGCCTGTGGCTGTCAAGAAAACGTGATCCGGCCGACGAACCCGTCACCCATCGTCAGGAGAAATCGTGAAGAGACTGATCATCCTCATCGCCCTGCTGTTCGCGCCGCTGAGCGCCTGGGCCCACCATGGCGGGGTGTCGCTGGCCTTCGGTCCGGGCAGCCCGATTGAGACCAATTCGCCGCTGACCCTGCCGGAGGGTGGTTTTGTGGCCGGCATCAGGGCTGAACATATCGAATGGAAAAACGTCAACGCCTTTGACGACAAATCTTCATTCACCTTTTTCAATGCCAACCTCAGCTATGGCTTCACCCCGGCCTTGATGGGAACCTTCATCGTCCCCTACTATATTAAACGCACCGAAAATAACGGATCCAATGAAGGAGTGGCTGACGTAAAACTCCAGCTTACCTATGGCTTCCACTACGACCCCGTAACAGGCTTCTCGCGCAACACCGCCAGCGACAGCGCCATTTCGTCGGAGTCACCGACGGACCGTACCTGGCTGGCAGTGTCGGCCATGGCCAGCATTCCCAACGGCGACCACAACCAGGCCCTGCGGGATGGAACTGTCGATCCCGGCATGCAGAGCGGCTTTGGCGCACCGTCCTATACCCTCGGGCTATCGGCCGCCAGGGCGTTCGGATCGCTTACCATGAATGCTGAAGTCAGTACCGACATATTCAGCGAGCGGGAAAACTTCCAGTTCGGCTCCGAACTGCGCGGAAATCTGGCGGGAGTATATGAACTGTACGGCAACACGAACAATTCCCTCTCCAGGCTGGATGGAATCCTGGAGCTGAATTACCTGCACCTGGACCGGGATCGTGAAGGCGGAATCGGCGAACAGGGCACCGGCGGCGACATTTTATACCTGTCACCCGGCCTGCGCATGTCGTTTCCGGCCTTCCGGAACGCCAACTTGGGACTGCTCGTAAAGCTGCCGCTGCTGAAAAGCCTCAATGAAAAAAACCTGCAGCAGGGAGCCGAAGGCCTGGAAAAATTCCGCCTGATCAGCACCCTCTCCCTCTACTTCTGACAGACTGCCAATCGGAGCATCGTGAACAGCTTACCGAAATTCCTGACCGAACAGTCGAAATTAGGGCAGTTCAAGCCATCGCACGAACTGGTACGGGTACCCTTCCTGGAGAAGGGCATCCATTACCTGGCCAGGGTTGTCCAGGATGCCTATACCCACTGGGAAGGCGCGCAGCGGGACGGTTTCATGCAGAAGCTGGATCCGCGCATCAAGGTTCTCTTTCTGGCCCTGGCGCTGGTGGTTGTCAGTCTCAAGCGGGAACTGGCGCCCCAGGCCGGAATCGGCATCTTTATTTTCATGCTGTTTCTGTCTGCGCGTCTGGACATCCTGCCGCTCTACCGGCGCATCCTCACGGCCGGCCTGCTCTTCGGGGTACTGGTGCCACTCCCCTCGATCCTGAACATATTTACCGGCGGAACCGTGATTGTGCCGCTTTTACAGCTGCCCCATGATTTCCAGCGCTGGGGGATTCACCTGCCGGCCCGCATCGGCGTGACCCGCGAGGGGCTGTTCGGCATGGCACTGATGACGCTGCGGGTCTCCAACTCGGTCGCCCTCTCGCTGCTGATTCTCCATACGACCGCCTTCCCCAGCCTGATGAAGGCCCTGCGGGTCTTTCGCGTGCCGGACAGCTTTATCGCCGTGATCACACTCTCCTACAAATATGTCTTTGCCTTCACCCGCACTGTGCATGAAATGCACCTGGCCAAGAAGAGCCGGCTGGTACGCAGGCTGGACGGCAAGGAAGCGCGCCGCTGGACCGCCGGACGGATCGCCTTTTTGTTCCTGAGAACCCAGAAGCGTTGCGAAGAGATTTTCAAGGCCATGATCTCGCGCGGCTTCGAACATGATGGCGCGGTGCATACCTTCAAAAAACTGTCAGGCCGGGATTGGGGCTCTGCTGCGGCAGCAGCGGCCATCCTGGGCTGCTTTCTGATTTGGTGAGGAATCTATGGAACCATTATTTGCAATAGAGCAGGTCCGCTACCAATACTTCGGCCAGATTCCCGCGCTGGCGGGGATTGACCTGAACATCGAGGCCGGCTCGCGCTTCGCGATCATCGGCGCCAACGGCAGCGGCAAGTCAACCCTGCTGCAGATGCTGGACGGCCTGATCTTCCCCAGCGCCGGAAGCATCAGATTTCACGGCCACGATC
>JACMKN010000119.1 GCA_014380135.1 Deltaproteobacteria bacterium | reverse complement strand
TCTTCTTTAACCCGACCTAAAATCTTGGCGCAAGCAATAGAATTAACCATTGACCTTTTAAAACGATATTCGGGGGGACGATTATGAGAATGCCTGACTGCTATTCTTGGATTATAGAGAATCTTGTATCCATGCAACAGAATCGTATGGGCCCAAGCCATGTCTTCGGCGTATTCGATATCCGGAAAGGGGTGCTGTTCAAGGAGGTCGCGCCGATATATGGAACAAACATTGTCGTGGCGAATTGTATATAATGCATCATCGTAAGAAAGAGTGCTGAACTTATCGGGCGATTCGACATATTGAATATGTGGCTTCTCCCCCATATACTCCCCATGATGTTCAACCTCATACCGTGCCGTAACTTCAGCGTCCGCATGCGGGACTTGAAGCACAGAGACAGAAGCAACGTCTTCCTGGTCAAGAGATTCACACAACTGAGAAAGCCATTTTGATGAAACAGGAATTGCGTCTTGAACCAAATAAACAATTTTTTCAAATCTAGCTAATTGGAGTGCACTATTTCGAGTTCTGCTATGGTGGAAATCTTTATTTTCAATACATGATACTCTTGCGCCAGCACGCTTAGCGACCTCAATACTCCCGTCAGTTGACCCGGAATCAACAATGACAATGTCTATATCACCCGAGAACTCCTGACTCTTTATGGCGTCGAGACATCTGATAAACGTATCCCCTCCATTGTAAACAGGAATTATTATACTTACATCATCACCCATATTACTCCACTCTCGAAATTGGTGAGCTGGCAGTTTTAAAAGCCTTCCCCCAATATTATAACCATCGTTGTTAATTGCCCGATTAACATTTGAAATGACTTGACGATAACTCGTGAGTTACTCAAAACACCGCCATCACGGACAATTGGTACCAAGAGGCATCAGTTTGCTGTGAAAGGTAAGTCGGTTGCTCTGTTAGAAAGCGGGAGCAGTTATGGTTGGAGGGGAAGGATGGACGTTGATGCACGTGATTTGGAGAAAAAACTAAATCTGTCCATTTTTTTGTCCAATAACATGTGTCATGTGCATCAACATCTTATGCATTCCGTCTTGTAATTTTACTGTTGGGAACCAGTTAAGTTTATTAAGTGCTAGTCTAATATCAAGAATATTAATCGGGACGTCACAGTCACGGGCAGGCAGGTAACGGCATGGAATGTCCTTGCCCAGTAGTTCACGAATCAGACTAATCAGGTCATTCAGACTGTGACCGCTACCGCTGCCAATGTTGAAAAGTCGCTCCGGACCATTGTATTCCATTGTAGCCATGATGGCTCCGATTACGTCGTCTATATAGAGATAATCGCGCACAACGGTGCCGTTACCCCAAATTTCAAAAGGCTCTCTGTGGATGGCCTTCCAGAGAAAGGCGGGTATAACCCCTTGGCCAGAGCGGAATGACTGCTGCTCGCCATAGGGATTGGCCAGTCGTAGAACACGATAGTCAAGGCCGTGCAGGCGTTGGTACAGGGCTAGGTACTTTTCGATGGCCAGCTTACCGATACCGTAGGCGCACAAGGGATTGGTGGAGTGATCTTCGGGGATCGGAATGAGGTGGGGAATACCGTAGACTGTGCCACCGGAAGAGAGAAAGATGATCCGAGGTGGACTAGGCTGCCTGATCATTATGTCGAGTAACTGTAAGCTGCCACCGACATTGCCGTGAAGGTCGTACAGCGGGTTGTCATTGGAATTTTTGGGCAGGGTGGTACTGACCAGATGAATGACCAAGTCGGTCCCTTTTAGGGCAGATGCAATATCGCTAGCGTTAGTGAAATCACCGGCATGCCAACAGATACCGGGGATATCAGGCCAGTCAATCCTGCCGCCGGAGGGGAGCAGGTCAAAGGCGGTGACGCAGTGACCCGTTGCGGTCAGGCCGGCGCAAAGGTGTCGACCGATAAAGCCGGCTCCACCAAGGATAAGGATGTTCATAATGTTTTCTCGAAAACGGCTGAAAGATGGACCTCAATCTGGCCGATCATTCGGGCAAAGGTGAAGTCGCTGGCATGCTCGCGAGCCTGGGCGGCTATGCTAGTGCGCAGTGCGCTGTTATGAGCAAGATTGATGACTTGGGTGGCAAGCTGGGCCGGGTCTGCCTTGCGGAACAGCATGCCGGTCTGGCGGTGCAGGACGATTTCGGGGTTGCCGCCGACATCTGAGGCCACAGTGGGAATGCCGGCCTGCAGGGCATGGATCAAGGTGAGGGAAAACGGCTCGTAGAGGGAAGGAAAGAGATAGATATCGTGTTCCTGAAACAGCTGGAACAGGTCGGCCTCGGGCACAGGGGGGGCAAAGTTGACTATCCCTGTGATGCCAAGCTGTTCGATTCGATTTTTCAGTTGTGCCAGATAGGACTGGTCGCGGTCGTCGCCCACAATGGAAAGGTTCACCCGCATACTTGGCAAGGCCTGGATGATCTGGGGTAGAGCCTCGATGGCGGTGTGTATCCCTTTTATCTCGACCACCCGGCCGGCAAACAACATGCGGAGCTCCTGCCCTTTCACCAGCTGAGATCGGTCGGTCAGCGGCACCGGAGCTGTCAGGGGGGCCGAGACACCATGGTGGATGATGGTGCTGTCGGAAAAGCTGAACCCGGCCTCACGATAGAGCTGTTGCATGAACCGGCTGGCAAAGATGGCAGAGCCGCGCAGGGTAGGAACCGTTGCGGCTGCTCCTGCCAGTCGACGCTTGATGCGCCGCAGCAGAGTACGCCACCTATCGGCCGTTGCGTAAACCTCGCGGCTGAAGTAGTCGGCAATGAAGTTGCCGTTGTAAAAGGCGATCAGCCAGTTGTCGGTCAGCAGGTAGACCAGCCGTCGGCCGGAGCGTTCCAAGGCCTCCAGCAGCGAAGCGTCATAGAAGTTTTGGTTCCAGATAAAGACCAGATCGGGGTTCAGGTCGGCTAAGGTTTGGTTAAGGGTGGCGATGTTACGCCGGTTAATTTCGGTCCGCACTGCAAGGGAGGCCGCGAACGGTTCGTAGATGTTGTCTTCGGTGGCCAGCAGGTTGAGGGTACGCAGGACCTGGTGGTTCGGGTAGTCAGCCAGCTTGCCGCCGTAGTTGCTGGTGAGAACGGTTACTTCGTGCCCTTTGACCGCCATGGCCTGCATGACCTCAAAACAGAGGATCTCATAGCCACCGACAGCGTTGGGGGGGTAAAGGTTGCTGATAGCAAGAATCTTCATTGTACGGCTCCGGCCATGAACTTTACAAAGTCGTCGTTGCTGAGCCAGCTATCCACGGTTATATGGCTTAGTGGGGTCTGCTGGAACTGCTTGAAGAAGAAGAAAATCAACCGGGTCAGGTTGTGCCGGTCGGTGACCTCCGTCAGACGGTCCAGGTATTCCCAACCACGTTCTGTCCCCACCTGCCAAGCAAAAAAGGCTACAACGGCAGCCCATTCCAGTTTGACCTTGAGCACACCCTCGCTGATGGTGTTGGTGGCGTGGGTCCGGTAGTGTAAAAGCGGCTGTTCAAGCAGGGTAATCTTGCGCCCATGGACGATGAGACGCAGGAAAAAGTCCAGGTCGTGGGCATAACGAAGGTTTGCGAAATAACCCACTTCATTAAACACTGAACGCCGGATAAACAGGTTGGAGGTGGTCATCAGGAAGTTGCCGTTGATCAGGGCCAGGGAAAGGTCATTTGTCTGCCGATAGAAGGCCAGAGACTCTTCATACCATTTGTTGCGGCAAGGTTTGCCGTTGTCATCAAGAAAAGTCAGGGCCGAGCAGACGGCATCTGCCCCAGGGTCGCGCTCAAGGGCCTGTAGACAGGCTTCGATTCGCTGTGGGTAGTAACAGTCATCGGAATTAAGGATGGCTATATACTTGCTGGAGGACCGTAACAGTGCGGTGTTGATGGTGTAGTGTGCCCCTTGGTTGGGATGCGACCAAGTTATGATCCGAGGATCTTGAGCAGCCCGGGCCGCTACTCGCTGTGAAGAATTATCCTGTGAACCGTCGTCCACCACAATGATCTCTGTTGGCGGTACCGTTTGTGCCAAGACGCTGTCCAGGGTGGCATCAATATACCGTTCATGATTGTAGAGCGGTATCACAACGGATACGGTTGGGTATGTAGTCACGCTAATTCTCCTTGATTCACTTGACTGCCCGGAACAGGAGCTGTTCGCACCCCAGGTAACCGAAGCGTTGTGACCAGTAAAAATAGGCCGCAACGTCACGGAATCCGAGACCCCGCAACTGTTCCAGCAGTTCCCATCCGAAATGGTAGAAACATAGACAGCCGTTGGCGTTGATCGGGTCGCCGTGGTATTCGGGAGGCAAAAGGTGGTGTATTTGCCCGGCCTCGTCGAGTTCAGCGCGCACAATATGATGTTGGGATTGATGATTAAAGGGGACAGTGAAAAACATGGTGCCGCCCGGTTTCAGGCAGCGCAGACATTCACGAAAGGCCTGCAGGTAATCGGGGATATGTTCAATCACGTCAAAGGAGAGGATCGCATCGAACTGGTTATCGGTAAAGGAGAGCGCCGTCAGACTCTCGTTGCGAATGCCGTGGCTGTCTGTCGTTCCGGTCGGGAGGATGTCTCCTAGGTACTCGCTGCCGATCACATGGGGGTAGTGGTGCTGGCACCATGCAAAAAACGGTGTGGTCTGTTCCGTAATGTATAGATGGCTTTCCGGGGTAGGCGCGCAAAGCAGATGGAACAGATGGATGGCGGCCCGCATACGGTTGTTAAGCTGGCACTCAGGACAGACGACCCGTTCCCGCCAATTGGGGGTGTGGCTACCATCTGGCTGGGAAAAGCCGTACATAAGATCGGTATGGAAGGCCACCTCATGGCCACATACGAAGCAAAATCCCAGGGTTATGATTGGTTCGCCGCCGGACGCCAGGGCCGCTTCTATGGCTTGCCGATGCTGCTGTTTATGGCTCCGTGCAGGTTGTTGATATGCCTCCTGGGAGGTGATCCGTTCCAGTTGAAGGTCGTTGCGCGGGGCAGGAGAAAGCACCGTATTGAAAATACGTGTGAACCCCTGGGCAGCCACTTCCAGTGAAAACTGTTGATGGGCTAGGGCCATGCCTTCTGCTGAAAGGTACTCCCAGAGCGTCTGGTCGCTATAGAGCCGCAGCACGGCAGCTGCAAACTGCTCTGGCGTGTCGACCACTAGGGCCTGACGTCCTGACACAATTCCCATTCCCTCGACAGCAATGCTGGTGCCAACACAGGGGACACCGTAGGACATGCATGTAATTAACTTGCCCTTGACTCCAGCCCCGAACCGCAGGGGGTTAACGGAAATCTTGACCTGATTCATCAGCTCAGTGATGTCAGGTATAAAACCGTGCGTGATGACGTTGCCGCAGGCAAGAGAAGTTATCTCGGTAGGTGGATGGCTGCCGACTACATGCAAGCGGATCTCGGGGCGTTGCTGATTGATCATAGGCAGGATCTCACGGACAAAGTAGACCACAGCATCCACGTTGGGGCGGTGTTCGTAGCCACCGATAAAGACCAGATCGCACCGCTCAGCAAAACCAGCCCCACAGCCGAATGATTCACCCACTACTGGGATAACCTCAACGTAAAGCTTGGGGTTTTCCTTCAGCAGAATCTGCCGTTCCTGTTCACTGACCACAATGGTGCAGTCAACCGCCGCCGCAATCCGCAGTTCTTGCTCTTTTCGCCAGCGTGCATGGGCCCGCATGCGGTCGTTTTGCTCAAGTTCTGCCTGTCTCTGTTCCCGGACAAAATGGAGGTCGATGGTTTCGTAGAGTAGCCGTGCTTGGGGGCACTGGGCACGTAATACCGGAATCATGGCATCGGTATGGTCGGGACGACATGCTAGGATGATGTCGTAGGAGGTGCCTGCCTCAGCCAGGTGTTGCTGGATCGAACGCACCTCGGGGGCATGCAGACATGTCACCCCCAGCGCCTGGAGGTTCGGTGTGTAGTCCGGATCGTAGGCCAGATCAATCGGTAAAAAGGTGACAGCATGACCAAAATCCCGGAAGACCCGGATGAAGCTATGTATCATCATCGAACCGGCATCCTGGTTCTGCCTGGGCACAGTTCGTTCAATTAACAGGATTTTGACTGGCGCATCGGTCAGTGCGGCTCGGGTAAAGGGTGAGGTGGGCTGCGGCAACGCCCCTGGATGGGACTCGGGACATTCGTGGATGATTCCTGGAAGATCAGCACCTGACAGGCGATAATACCATGCCCTGATGGCGGAGCGCTGACCGAGAGACAAGGGTAGTTGGTGGTAGACCAACCGCGGTGCTTCTAGCAGACTGCTTCGCAAACGTCGCGCGGCACGGCCGCTCCAGCGTATCGGTCGGGCCAATCGCCAACTTCTGGAACTATAAAGTGCGGAAATCCGCCCATCAAGTTCTGCTACTGCATGGTTAAGGCCAGCAATCAGCCCGTCACGTTCAGTTACGGCTTGATTAAAGCTCGCAATCTGCCTATTACGCTCTGTTATGGCTTGGTTCAAACTCGCAATCTGTCCATAATATTCAACTACGACTTGGTTAAGGCTTGCAATCTGCCCATCACGATCAGCTACAATATGGTTGAGGTTGATAGTCCTGAGATGATCAGGGCTTATAAAAGTTTCATTCAAATCAGAACAGGATATCGACGAATAGCCATTCGTGAAATTGGGTAAATCGTCAACTATCCTAGTCTCGTAACAGTTTTTAGTTTCGGCAAGTTTTACAAACACAGCAACAAAATCGTGCCATGCGGCACCGTCTTCAATATTGCTTTCGGATTGGTCACCAATGAATGATTCAAGTAATGTCAACGGGTAACCTTCTCTGTTGGCCCAAGCGACTAAAGCTTTTCCCGAATCAGGATAAAAACGCCAGCAATCAAATGGATATCGATGAAAAGAACCGTTACTTGGTGCGTTAAGATACAACAATCCACCAGGTTTTAATGATCTTACTATCTCAAGAAATAACAACCAAAAAAACTGAGAATGCTCGAAACAGGAACTACAAACAACCACATCAATGCTTTCATCATCAAATGGAAGTTTGTAAGGATCATCTAAAACGATATCTACGCCATTTTCTTCAACAAAGTCGACACCAATATACGTCAGGGATTCTGGACAGACATCTTTAAGTGAGCCGTTTACATTTTGACTTCCGATGTCTACAACGGTTGCGTTAGCAAGTCCATTGCAATACACATCAAAGAATAACTTTCCAAATTTTAGAGCAGATTGATGCATGATTTTATTCTTTCGCTTGAAACTAGCATTGAATTAGATTTTAACAACTGTTCGATGATGACATCATCCGAAATTTTCACAGTGGTGAATTGTGCATAAGTACTTGCCCAGATAACATGAGGCTGGTCACAGTTGAGGGAGTAAATGAATCCCTTAATAGTGCCGAGCAATGAGTGCCAGGCCTGCGGGGTACTCAAGGCAATGTACAGTAATTGAAGAAAATCCTGCCAATAAGACATCCTTCCACATATCAACTCCATACTCGGTCTGGACCAGAAGGTTGCCGCCAGATTCCGTTGGTGAACCATGATAACTAGGGGACAGCCCTGCTCTTGATCTAGTGAATCTGTCTACAATGACTGGGATGGTAAAAATACAGTGACCATTATTTGCCAATACACGACAACATTCTGAAAGTCCAGCAACAGGATTGTATACATGCTCCAACGTATCGGAATGCAGGACTAAATCGAACGTTGCTGATTCGAACGAAAGGCATGTCATATCATGCTCTGGATAACACACAAGTCGATGATTAGGTAGTTTCTTTAAAACGGGGGTCAACCCCCCTGCTTCATTGATCTCTAATACCATAAGTGTTTTTGCTGAATCTGATTCTACAAATTGCTCGAGTGAACCAGAAAAATTGTACGCACGCAAAATCGCATCGGCGAGTGCCATTGATCTCAGATTGTTGCCACATCCGACGCAGAAAAAACCTTGCTGTCGATCAATATATTTAACTTCATTTTCGGCCAATTGCCATTCGGAAATAAGATCATTCCAAAGAACAGGTGCATAGTTAAATTCGCTATTCCCACATACCGGACAGGTATTAATCATATTGCACCATATTTATTTCAGTCATTGGCAAACCAAGCAGACCGTGACTTTGACTACTTGCGTGAGACTTAAAGATAATAGCATCATGTAGCCATTGATGCTGGATATGCTCATTTTGCGTACCTTCTGCTATGGCAACACAAATGCTGTAGTCCCCAGTAGGGAGTATAGGCATTAGGAAATTGAATTGCGTTGCGAATGATTGGCCATCATGAATTGTCAATGGAGTATCCATATAAGTAATAAAAGTATTATCAGCAAATACAGACTGTCCGATATTGTTTTTAACAAAAAAACCGACTATCGGACTCACTAATTCTTTGTTAGCCTGACAAGTTATTATTAATTTAACCTTTTCTCCACCAATCACCCAAGACAACGGAACTCCGTTTTCGTCGGCAAGCACAACTGATTTAATCTGAGCACCACCTTTTCCGAACGAAGCAGAATCAGGCTGAAACTGAAACAATTCAATATCATTGCGAAGATTAGTAGCATTGATAAAATCAAGTCGCATATCTCGATAAGACTCAATTAAGCAAGGAATGTTTTGTTTAGCATTAGTAACTGATGAAACATGTACGCCGCTTTTCCCTTGGTGTTCCTCATATAGCTCCTCCAAATATGCTTCACTTACCACTTTGGGTGTGCCGGATTGGCGAACCTCTCCTTGGTGAAGCCAGAAGGCGCCTTTGCAGAGAGCTACCAAAGCAGAAGTGTCGTGGCTTACAAATAGTACCGTCCCGATTTCCATGAATTTTCGTAAGAACCGCATGCATTTCTGCACAAAAAAAGCGTCTCCAACAGCAAGGGCTTCATCAATTACCAATATCTCGGCATCCACATGGGCAATAACAGCGAATGCCAGTCGCACCGTCATACCGCTGGAGTAGGTCTTTACAGGTTGTTCTATGAAGTTGCCAATATCAGCAAAGGCGACAATTTTGTCAAAGCGGGCATCAATTTCCTCCCTAGTAAGCCCGAGGATGGACGCATTCATATACACATTCTCACGTCCGGTAAATTCCGGATTGAATCCTGCCCCTAACTCCAGCAGGGCTGCAATCCGTCCGCTGGTTTGAATGCTGCCGCTAGTGGGGGTAAGTGTGCCGCAGATCATCTGCAGCAGGGTTGATTTGCCGCTGCCGTTTCTGCCGATAATACCGACGGTTTCGCCTTTTTTAACTTCGAAGGAGACATCCTTGAGCGCCCAGAATTCACGGCAATACTGTTTAGGCTGTTTGCCAACCAGACGTTGCAGACGTGGCATGATTCCTTGCAGCAATCGGTCGCGAGGCTTGTCGTAGATCTGGTAACACTTACTGAGGTTCTCAATCTTGATGGCAATATCAGAGGACATCGGCAAATCCCGTGCGTGCCTTCTGAAACCAGGCAAAACCAAGCAATGCAGTTACGCAGCTGAATGCAGAAAATATCAAAAGTCCACCCCAGTCGGGAAGGTGCGAGAAGATAAGCACCTCCCGTCCTTGTTCGATAATGAATGATAATGGATTCAGATAAACGAGAACACGGTACTTTTCGGGAAGTGACGTGACTGGAAAAAATATTGGGCTGAGAAACATCAGCGCCGTCATGGCGAGACCGATGGTCTGCGAGACATCCCGCAGATAAACACCCAAGGCTGCCAGAAACCATGAGATACCAAGCGAGAGCAGCAGCAGCGGCGCAATTATTATAGGAAACAGTGCTGTTGTAAGACTGAAGCCGCTTCCTACAATCAGTCGGAACAGAATGAGTACACCGATACTGACAAGGGCATGAAAGCAGGAAGAAAGAATGGATACGACCGGCAGTATTTCCAGCGGGAAAACGACTTTTTTTACATAGTTGACATTGGAGAGGATAAGCGAAGGCGCGCGGGTTACCGTCTCTGAAAACAGATTGAAGACAATCAGTCCGGCAAACAGGATCATGGCAAACTCCGTTTTGCTGTCCGAAGCAGCTACCCACTTGGCTTTGAACACGACACTGAAGACAAAGGTATAAATTGTGAGCATAAAGACCGGATTGAAGAAGGACCAGAGAATGCCCATGACCGAACCGCGGTAGCGCCCCACAATCTCTCGTCTGGTCATCTGCCAGATCAGATGGCGATGCAGGAAAAATGTTCGTAAGGATTTGGCAATGGTCACAGATTATTACCGAGTTTTATTTGATTACACGAGTTTTCCACATACCAGCGATAGGCGTCACGCAGGCCATCTCTCAGGTCGGTGCGGTGCCGCCAGCCCAATTCGCGCATACGGGAAGAATCGGCCAGTTTACGTGGGGTGCCGTCAGGCTTTGAAGTGTCAAAAACGAGTTCACCGCTAAAATCGGCGATGTCCTTGATCGTCCTGGCCAAATCGGCAATGCTGATCTCTTCACCGCTCCCCACATTGATCAATGCCGGCGCGGCCTGACAGGCGAGAAGTGCGGTATAGGAGTCCTCAGGCAGGTTCATCAGAAAAAGACTGGCTTCGGCCAAATCGTCAACGTGCATGAACTCGCGCAGGGGAGAGCCCGTACCCCAGACGGTGACAGTCGCTGCCCCGGCCACTTTGGCCTCGTGAAATTTACGAATCAGGGCCGGCAGGACATGGGAGCTTGTCAGGTCAAAGTTGTCATTGGGACCGTAGAGGTTATTGGGCATGGCGGAAAGGAATCTGGTGCCGTACTGATCATTGTAAGAACGGCACTGGGCGATGCCGGCTATTTTGGCGATGGCGTAGGCGTCGTTGGTCGGTTCCAGAGTCCCGGTCAGCAGATACTCTTCCTTTATGGGTTGCGGAGACAGTTTGGGGTAGATGCAGGTGCTGCCCAGAAACAGCAGGCGCTTGACACCACAGGTGTAGGCGTTGTGGATGACGTTGGTCTGAATCATCAGGTTGTCGTAGAGAAACTCGCCTTTACGGGTGCTGTTGGCGATGATCCCACCGACCCGGGCAGCCGCCAGGAATACATACTCCGGTTTTTCCTCGGCAAAGAAGGACTCTACGTTCGACTGGTTACGCAAATCCAGTTTCGCCGAATTGCGCAGCAAAAGATTGGCATAGCCCTCGGAAGCAAGCTTGCGGACAATGGCCGAGCCGACCATTCCCCGATGGCCGGCAACGAAGATGCGGGCGTCTCGTGGCATAGCGTGTGAAGTCAAGGTCATCGTATTTGTGTGGGACATTGATAAACGTTCCTTCTAAAAGACATGGTCATCTTTTTTCCCGTTCTGCGGCAATCATAATCCGGACAACATCTCTCATGCGATTCTGAGCCTGCCAGCCCAGTTCTGTGAATGCTTTCCCGGGGTTGCCCCTGCTGATCATGATCTCCGACGGCCGCAGCAGAGTGGGATCGGTACAAACATGATCCTGCCAGGCAAGACCCAGCTGGGTAAATGTCTCAATTACGAAATTCTCCAGCGTGTTGGTTTCGCCGGTGGCGATCACGTAATCGGAGGGGGTCTCCTGCTGAAGCATGCGCCACATGGCATTCACATATTCCGAAGCCAGGCCCCAGTCGCGGGCGATGGAAATGTTTCCCAGCTGCAGCATTTCAGAACCACCGGCAGCAATACGGCAGGCCGAGGCAATGATCTTGCGGGTGACGAAACGCTCGGGCCTTAGAGGGGATTCATGGTTGAAGAGAATACCGGTACAGGCGAACAGGTTGTAGGCCTCCCGGTAGTTGGCAACTTCCCAATGGGCTGCCGCCTTGGCTACGGCGTAAGGGCTGCGGGGACGGAAGGGAGTCATTTCATCAGCCGGGGCACCACCGGTATCCCCGAAACATTCGCTGGAACCGGCGCTGTAGAGCCTGAGCGGCAGCTGCAGAAAGCGGGTGGCCTCCAGCAGATTCAATGTGCCGAGGGTAATGCTTTCCAATGTTTCCACTGGTTGGTCAAACGAAAGTCCCACCGAACTCTGGCCGGCCAGGTTGTATACCTCATGCGGCTGAACTTTGGAGAGCGTTTGCAGTACGCTGCGGAAGTCATTCAATGCCATTGAGAGCAATGTTACCTGCTGGCGGATTCCCAGTTTCTCAAGGTTTCGAAAAGAGGCCATCTGGGCATCGCGGGCAGTGCCGAATACCTGATAGCCTTTGTCCAGAAGCAGTTTGGCCAGATAGGCCCCGTCCTGGCCGGAGATGCCACTGATAAGAGCTGTTTTATTTTTCATTTAATTCTCTATGGCAACTGGCAGTTCGTAGCCATGTTTTTTGAGAAGAGCGTGGCGCTGGGCAACATGCAGGTCTTGAACCACCATCTCGGCGCACATTTCCTGTGCCGTAATTTCGGGGGTCCAGCCCAGCTTGGCCTTGGCCTTGGCTGGGTCTCCCAGCAGGGTGTCGACTTCGGCCGGCCTGAAATAGCGGGTATCAACCCGGACGATGATGTCACCGGGCTTGAGTGCCGGTGCCTTGTCCCCTTCAATCTGCTCGACAATGGCCCGTTCGTCTGTGCCCTGGCCCTCGAATCGCAGCGTGATGCCCAGTTCTGCCGCTGACCAGTGGATGAACTGGCGAACTGAATATTGCAGGCCGGTGGCAATCACAAAGTCTTCAGCCTGCTGCTGCTGCAGCATCATCCACTGCATCCTGACGTAGTCCTTGGCGTGCCCCCAGTCGCGCAGCGAGTCCATGTTGCCCATGAAGAGACATTGTTCAAGGCCTTGCGCGATGTTGGCCAGTCCGCGGGTAATCTTGCGGGTAACAAACGTCTCGCCCCGGCGCGGGGACTCGTGGTTAAAGAGAATGCCGTTGCAGGCGTAGATGCCGTAGGACTCCCGGTAGTTAACGGTTATCCAGTAGGCGTAGAGTTTGGCCACTGCATAGGGGGAGCGGGGATAGAAGGGGGTGGTTTCCTTCTGGGGCATCTCCTGCACCAGGCCGTAAAGTTCGGAGCTGGAGGCCTGGTAAAAGCGGGTCTTTTTCTCAAGTCCCAGCAGGCGGATAGCCTCCAGCAGGCGCAAGGCTCCCAAACCATCAGCATCGGCGGTGTATTCAGGCTCTTCGAAGCTGACGGCTACATGGGATTGTGCCCCAAGATTATAGATTTCATCCGGTTGTACCTGTTGTACGATGCGGGTGAGGTTGGAGGCATCGGTCAAGTCACCGTAGTGCAGAATAAGGTGCTGATTTTCAACGTGTGGATCCTGATAGATATGGTCAACCCGCTGGGTGTTGAGTGACGAAGCACGACGTTTGATCCCGTGTACTTCGTACCCTTTCGACAACAGAAGCTCCGCCAGGTAGGAACCATCCTGACCGGTGATGCCGGTGATGAGTGCCTTTTTCATGATTCGACTCCAGTGGTTACTAATGAATTAATATCGAATAAAAAATTTAGAAAAATAACAGAAAAACCAGGTTTTTGCAAAACATATTTATAATCAGGCCGGTCGGGAAGCGCTCATGCTGCAGCCTGAGTCGCGGAATTCAACTTCATTTTCAGCGCTGCCTGCACCACATCCTCCGCCGTGACCGCCGTCATGCAGCGATGGTCCAGCGGACATTCCTTCAGCTTGCAGGGAGCGCACTCTGCATCCTTGCGGACGATGACCGCCTTGGCGGTGTATGGCGAGGTGGAGGTATGGTCGGTGGAACCGAAAATAGCCACCAGCGGAACGTCCAAGGCGGCCGCGACGTGCATCGGTCCCGAATCATTGCTGACGAAAAAATTACAGCGCTGGATCAGGGCCATCAGTTCCCGCAGTGTGGTTTTGCCGGCCAGATTGAGGCATTCGCCATCGAGACTCCGCTCAATGTCGGCTGCAATCCCGGTTTCTCCCGGACCGCCGAAAACAACCACTCTGGCGGTCCATTTATTTGCCAGTTGCCGGGCAACCTCGGCGAATCTTTCCGGATACCAGCGTTTGGCCGAACCGTAGGCTGCGCCCGGGTTTATGCCGATCAGGAAGTCATTTTCAGTGATCCTGTTCTCATGCAGAAGCCGCGCGGCTTTGCTTTCTTCGGCCGGCGTTACAAAAAGGCGTGGGGCATCCGCCTGTCCAGAAATTCCAAAGTGGCGCACGAGATCCAGATAATAGGTGACCTCGTGAGTTAGGGGAGCATGTTTTTCAGGATTGTATTTATCCGTGAGCATGAAACCGCGACCGTCACTGTTTTTACCAAGCCGGACCGGTATGCCGGCCAGCCATGGCACCAGTGCCGAGTCAAACGAGTTCGGCAAAATCAGGGCCATGTCAAAGGACTCTCTTCGCAGCTCACCGGCCAGCCTGAACCTGCCGGAAATGCCCTTGTGTCTGCCTTTGCGGTCAAACGTGATCACCCGGTCAACCCATTCGTGATCGGAAAACAGCTCGCCGACCAGCGGGTTGGCCAGCACGGTTATCTCTGCCTGAGGGAAGTGTTGTCGAACGATGCCGATGGCGGGTGTGGTCATGACCGCATCTCCGACCCAGTTAACCGCCCGGATCAGGATACGCTGCACAGTGGAATGGTCGAAGGGTTTCAGCAATCCTTGACCCCTGGTTCTTGTCCCACCCTTTTCAAGGCTTCATCCGCCAGCATGACGGGGATGCCGTCTCTGACAGGATAGAGCAGTCCGCATGGGACGCAGAGCAAAGAATATTTGTCGTTGGATTCGCCGGCCGGGGCAAGGTTCCCTTTGCAGACAGGGCAGGCTAATTTTTCAATGAAGACATCGGTAAGCATGGCATTGGATCCCATAGTAATTAATACCAAGTCGCAATCAAACGATTACATCGTTGGCTCCTCAACGTACTGATTGTACGCCTCGTTCGCCACTCTCCTTGCCGCCTGGTACTCATTTTGATTGCACCTCGGTATAAGTGAACCACCATGCCACAATTAGGGCTTTATTTGAAGCAAATTGCGCAGGCTGTTCAAGAGCGGGGCAGGTTCATCAATGACAAGCTCCAGGTGGGCCAGCAGAATCCTGCCTCCGATATCGTCTGCAAGACCTTTTAGCTTGACCCCGTCTTTTTCGGTGGTGATCGCCACTTCAGCCCCGTATTGATTCATCGCGTCCAGAATTGCGGTAACCTCCGCTTCAGCATAGGTTGTGTGATCCGGAAAACGAAGGGTGTGGACCAGGTCAAGGCCGAGTGAGCGCAATTCATCAAAAAACAGGGTCGGTTCGGCGATGCCGGCAAAGGCCAGTACCTTTCTTGTATCAGGGGAGGGGAGGGGCGTCGGGTTGCCTCCCGAGAGCGGCAGCAGATCGATGATCCGGTGACGGGCGTTGCAGCTGGGGATGTTTCCTGCCAAGGCAACAGCGGGAGCGTCCTGCGGGCAGCGGGTATGGATGATCAGGTCGGCCCGCTGCACAGCTCGCAGCGGCTCCCGCAGCAGTCCGGCCGGTAGCGTCCAGCCGTTGCCATAGGGGTGGCGGTGGTCCATAAGCAGGATGTTCAGGTCGCGCTGTAGGCGCAGATGCTGAAAGCCGTCGTCGAGCAGGAACAGGTCCGGAGCAAGTTGTTGAATGGCCAGCAGTCCGGCGGCGTAACGGTCCGAACCGATCACGACCATCACTCCCGGTACGGTCGATGCCAGCAAAAACGGTTCGTCACCACACTCCCGGGGACTCATCATGATCGTGGCGCCATCGCTGACGACAACGGTCTGTCCTTCCAGCGAACCGCCGTAACCGCGGGAGAGAACCACCACTCGATAGCCCCGCTGCAGCAGCCAGCGGGCTATATGGGCGGTTACCGGAGTTTTGCCGGTGCCGCCAACGGTGATATTGCCGATGGAAACCACCGGGCGTGGCAGGCGTCGTGATCTCAGCATGCCGATCCTGTAAAAGATGGCGCGCAGCCGCTGAATAAAGGAGTAGGTTAGCGAAAACGGCATTAGACACAGGATCAGCAGCCGGTCACGTGCTGAAGTACGATTGCCGTTGGCCAGGTCGCGCCAGTATGCGGAAAACGAGTCTGTCATAGATAGGCCGAGATGATGTCCATGTGGCGGCCGGTCGCGCCGCCGTTGTCGGCCATCATCTTCAGGCCGTTTCGGCCATGCAGCCGTCTCCGGGCGCTGTTTGTAATCAAGTTCTGACAGGCGTCGGTCAGCTCCTGAGGCGTTTCAACCTGAAGGCCGGCTCCGTACTTCAGCACCAATGCCGCAATCTCCCGGAAGTTGCTCATGTGGGGGCCGAACAGACAGGGCACCCCCACCGAAGCCGGTTCCAGCAGGTTGTGGCCGCCGGTCGGCACCAGGCTGCCGCCGACAAAAGCGATGTCCGAGAGCGCATACAGGTTCATCATCTCGCCAATCGTGTCAACCAACAGCACGGAGCCGGGTTGGAACAGCTCTGTTTTCGACAACTCCGTCCGTCTCCGGAACGGAATTCCGCTGCGTTCCAGCAGGGCGGCCACCTCTGCGCTTCTTTCCGGGTGGCGCGGCACCAGTACCAGGAACAGGCTGTTATTGCTCTTGAATAATTCCCGATAACAGCTGATGAGATGCTGTTCTTCACCGGCATGGGTGCTGGCGGCGGTGATAACCGTCAAATCCTGCGGGATTCCGTACTGGCCCCGCAGTTGTCTGCTCTCATCAGCACTGATCTGACGGAACGGTATGTCATATTTGAGATTGCCGATGGTAATAACCTTTTCGGCGGGAGCACCGACGGCGGTGATGCGCTGGCTGTCAACACTGGTCTGCATGCAGAGCCGCGAGAACAGTTGCAGGGCATGGCGGAAGAACCAGCTGAAACGCAGATAGCCGCTGAACGAGCGGTCGGAGATCCTGCCATTGGCCAGAATTACCGGTATTTTGCGCCGGTGCGCTTCACGGGTGAAGTTGGGCCAGATCTCGGTTTCCATGATGACCACCACTGTCGGCCGGACCAGATTCAGGATGCGGCGCACCGCCGGAAGGAAATCAAAGGGGAAGTATATGCAGAGGTCGATTTCGGGAAAGCCGGAGGCGACTCCCCGGCCGGTCTCGGTCGTGTTGGAAACCAGAATGGCGTGACCGGGATATTGGCTGCGCAGAGCCTTGAGCAAGGGGCGGGCCGCAATCGCTTCCCCCACTGAAACTGCGTGCAGCCAGATTACCGGACGGCCGGAGATTTTTCTCAAGGCATCTTTTGCAATGAAGCCGAAACGTTCGGCCAGGGCGGGAGGGCGCCCACGACTGATGGAACGATAGAGGTGATAGGCCAATACCGGAACCAGCAGGAAGATCGAGAGTATGTTGTAACAGAGGTAGAACATGGGAGATGGTCAGGGGGTTTTCGGGGGATTGTTATCGCTGTCAAGCCGCATGATGACGGACAGCAGCAGGCCGGTCAGATAGACCATGCCGAACGACCAAAGGTTATCGCTCAAAAAATGGCCGCCCTGCGTGATGCGGGCGATGCTCATCAACAGGCCGAAAAGGATGCCGCCCAGCAGCCAGCCCAGTGCCAGCAGTGGACGGCGGCGACGATAGATAAAAAAAGGCGCGCTCATGAAAAAAGCCGCCGAAGCATGGCCGGATGGAAACGAACGTCCCTGGCCCCGGATACCTTTCTGCCATGGCTGGAGAAACTGCTTCTGGCCGCCAAACTGGACGATCTCACGCGGCCGGGGCCGTCCCCAGCCCTGCTTGAAGGTCGTATTTATCAATAGTCCGGGACCCAGAATCAGAAACAGCGTCAGAAATACCCCCCCCTTTTTCCAGTGACTCCAGGCAGGAATTCTGTAAGACAGCGCTGCAGCGCACAGCCCGCCGACCGCCAACAGGACGGCCGGATATCTGTCCACATGGTAGAGCAGTTTCCAGGGGAACAGTTCCCCCTCCGGCCAACCGCCAGCGCTGTAAAAACGGGAGGAAACCGCCAGATCGGCGCCGCTGACAGCTATCAAGGCGGTGGCCAGTATCAGTACGGTTATGACGAGAGTCGCCTCAAGCCATGGATTATTACGCAACATAAAATATCCCGTCATGATTCGTTTGTCTGCGAAAGGCGGACGATCTGTTTCACGGCTGTTCCATCAGGGTCAGTATCAGTCGTGCCACGTTTCGCGATGCTCCGCCACACCCCAGTCTGGAACGGATCTCCGCCAGCTTGTGCCTGATTGTGTCGTCGTAATTGTCATCGGACAGGATAGTGACGATTTCGGCGGAGATGTTCTTTGGATTTGCTTCGTCCTGGATCAGTTCCCTGACGACCGTTTCACCCGCCACAATGTTGCAAAGGCCGATGTTGGGAATTTTTACCAGGCG
>JACMKN010000118.1 GCA_014380135.1 Deltaproteobacteria bacterium | reverse complement strand
CGGTGTCGCGCATCATGGCACTCGCGATGGTGCAAGAGGTTGCCGGCTCCGCCGGAGAACTGCCGGGCCCTCCCGGCTCCGGGGTTTCCTACAACCGGGTACCTTTCCACATGATCGCCAACGACGGCAACGTGATGGAGCATGCGGTCCCCTTCGACGGACAGTTTGATGTCTTCCATGACGGCAAGCCCGGCGCATGGAAAGGCCAGCTCCCGTCCCAGACCATCGCGGAGCGCTACGACATCGTCGTCAACTTCGCCAAGCACGGCATCAAGACAGGCGACAAGGTGTACTTCGTTAATATCATGGAACATCAGGACGGTAAGGGCACCAAGAGCAAGGTGCCGCTGGGGGACATCCTGTCCGAGAAGTATAAACCCGTCGTCATGAATGGCCGCTGGGTCAACGGCGACCCGGGCGTTGGCAAGTTCATGGAAATGCGCGTCAAGGCCTATGCCGGCACCGACCTTTCCATGGATCCGGTCGCCTACGAGCCGGGCAAACTGGATATGATCCCGCTGCCCATCGTTCGCGGGGCCACAACCATGGACTCATTGGTGAACGGAGTACCGGTCGCCAATGCGGTGCACCACACCTTCGAGTTCAAACACTCGGGCGGTCAGGGCGGCCATGGCGCACCGTGGCTGGTCAAGACCGATGGCGGCCAGGCTCTGCTCGCAGATCCCCACCGGATTTCGGCCATCGAGGAGGGTGCCCTCCAGGTATGGACTATTAAGGGCGGCCGCGGATGGACCCATCCCGTCCACATCCATTTCGAGGAAGGGATTATCCTCTCGCGAGGCGGGAAGGCACCGCCTGAATGGGAGAAGTGGGCCAGAAAGGACATGTACCGCATCGGACCCGAGAACGACAGCACCGGCATAATAGAGATCGCCTTCCGGGTTCGGGACTTCCTCGGTGAATATGTCCAGCACTGCCACAACACCACGCACGAGGATCACGCCATGCTTGTGCGCTGGGACTCCGTCAAAAAAGGCGCAGCCCTGTTAGACACACCCATGCCGACCTTTGACGGGGTCTTCTTCGATCCGTCCTTCCCGTTGACAGGCGGCTTTAATTCCAACGACAAAGCCATAATCGGCGATGGAATCGGACCGAATGTAAACACACCTAATTAATTAGCATTCTGTGAGCAACGCTCGCATCCGGGGGGCCGTGACAACGGCCCCCCGGACTTTTTTTTGCCAGAGCGACTTGTTTTTGCGCCGGCAGCGGTTATAATTTGCAGCGGAATCCGAACAAGTGATTTCAGCAGAATATATACTCAAAGGAGACAGTCATGATTCAGGCTAATAAAACATTCGTAATTCCCCTGACTTTGCTCGCGCTTGCACTTCCGTGTTCACCTCTCCATGCCAGCAGCCACGAAGGGCGTCAAACTTCAACCAGCCAGACCGGACAGGCGCCGGTCTTTGCTGCCATGCCCGGTCCGGGCAAAAAAGTGCCGCTCGAAAACGGCGCTTACCTGATCTACGGATTCGACAAGAAACTCAAAATGGGTACGGTTATCATGAAGGTTGTGGCCTACACCCCGAACGGAAAACAGGATACCTCCCTGGAGGTCCTGGCCGACTCCGGCATGCCTTCCATGAGGGGCGCCCACGAAACAGGCGACCAGCCCTTCAAGCTTTCCCGCAAAGGGGAATATCTGCTGCCCGTAAATATCGTGATGCCCGGAGACTGGGAAATACGGATAACGGTCAAAAAAGGCGGCAAGGTCATTTTCCGTGGCAGCCATAAATTCGATGTTTAAGGAGCGTTTTATGCGACGTGGCATGCTGCCTTTTTATACGGCTGTAGCGGTATTTTTTCTCATCATGCGCCTGAGTTCCGGCCCGGCCTGGGGCGCAGTCGGCTGCGACCTGAATGACCCCGCCCGCGATGTAAAAAGGCTCTTCCCGGGATCAACGGGATTTAAGACGGTCGAGATCGAGTTGCGGAATTTGGGTGGCACGTCAGTTGCGGCGCGGGTCGAAGCAAAGCTGAGGGACAAGCTCCACGGCCTGTATGAGACGATCAACGTTCCATATACAGTGTATATAATCTACGCGAATAAAAAGAAAATCGGTTATATCCACGGTGTCAACCAGAAAGGCCGCTACGGCGGGATTTCGATCTTTCTCGCCCTGGATCTAAATCAGCGGATCAAGACGTTTTACATCCAGAAAATGACCGGCCAATATGCCGGGAAATTCCGCGATGCAAAATTCGGGAGCCAGTTCGTCGGCCTCACGCTCGATGATTTTGAACAGTACGACGTTATATCCGGAAAGACGACCGGCAAGGTCTCCAGGATCAGAAACCCCGCGCCCGAGGCTGCGCAAGAATTCAAGTACATCCTGCGGGGTACGAAAAAGAATCTTCTTTTCGTGAATGAGTTTCTCACCCTGTCGCCGGATTTATCTTTGAAGAAAAAAGAGCCTGCAAAATGATAACTAAATTCCAGGTTGCCTATAAAAATCTGCTGCGAAAAAAAATCAGAAGCCTCCTGACCCTGATCGGCATCGCCCTTTCAGCCTGGGTTCTGGTGAGCCTGCTCGGGTTCAATCACGGTTTTGAAACCGCGCTGGACAGGGACATCGACAACATGGGCTTTCAGATGATGCTCATGTCCAAGGGCTGCCCCTACGAGGCGGCCACCATGATGCTGAAGGGGGGCACGGGGCTCAAGTACATGCCCGAGTCCATCGGTGACGCTGTCAGGAAAGAGCCGGGGGTGGAACAGATCACACCAATGCTGATGCAGGCGGTGTTCGATCCAAACAAGGGCGAAAGCGGCGGAATCGCGGCCTATGTGGGGGTGGAGCCGCAAAGCTTCGGCGCAATGAAGACCTTTCTCAAGTTCAGGCAGGGAGGATGGTTCAAGCAGGCCGATTCATACGAGGCGGTGATGGGTTATGAAGCCGCCGAACTTGAACAGCGTGAGGTGGGGGATGTGATCCTGATTCCCGAGAAGAATGTGGAATTCAAGGTTGTCGGCATTCTTAGCCGGACCGGCACTCAGGACGATGGAACGATATTCGTGCCGCTCAGGACCCTGCAGAAGATATTCGGAAAGAACAATAAATTGACTACCATCGGGATAAAGGTAAGTAAAGACGCCGACAGCAGCCGTATCGAGACCAAATTATATGAACTGCCCGACGTCCAGGTGGTGAGCCTGGCACAGGTAAAGCAGACCATCATGTCGCTGGTTTCTACCGCGAAAGTACTGGTCCTGTCCATCGCGATCATCGCGATCATCATTGCGATGGTCGGAGTCATCAATACGATTCTGATGTCGGTCCACGAACGGTTTCAGGAGATCGGTATCATGAAGACCATCGGCGCCATGCCGGGCGACATATTCCAGCTGATCTGGATCGAGACCCTGCTCCTCTGCGCCACGGGTGGCGTTCTCGGCATAGTCCTGGCGCTGGTCCTGTCCAGGGTAACTGAATTGGTGATTCGCAACGTCCTGCCCTATTCTCCCAAGGGAGGACTTGTGCTTATCGATTTGAACCTGATCCTGTTCACTTTAGGCGCCGTTTCGGTCATCGGACTGTTGAGCGGCCTATATCCCGCCTGGCAAGCCGGCAGGATCAGGCCCTTGGAAGCAATACGGAGCGGGGTGGACGGATGAGCCGGAATGCAGTTTCACTGGAAGCTAAAAATCTGACAAAAACTTATCACCGCGGCAGCGAGGAGATAGCCGCCGTCCGAGACGTTTCGCTCAGCATCAACAAGGGTGATTTCGTCTCTTTCATCGGTCCTTCAGGTTCCGGCAAGACCACCCTCGTTCATCTGCTCGGTTGCCTGGATAATCCCACATCCGGGGAACTGGTCCTGGGGGGGAGGCAGATTTTCAGCGGTAATGGAAAACAACTTTCGGAGCGCACGCTGACCGGAATCAGAAGGGATGTATTCGGCTATATTTTCCAGAATTTCTACCTGATACCGACCCTGACCGTCATCGAGAACGTGATGCTGCCATTTACCTTTTATCGTAAACCGGGTGCCGGGAAGGATGTTATGGGACTTTTGAAGCTTCTGGGCATCGACCACCGCAGGGATCATCTGCCGGGCAGGATCTCAGGCGGGGAGATGCAGCGAGTTGCGATAGCGAGGTCTCTGGTAAACTCGCCGGAAATACTTTTTGCCGACGAGCCCACCGGAAATCTCGATACGAAACGGTCGGCCGAGATCGTCCAGATTTTGAAGGACCTGAGCAAAGACTCGGGATTGACCGTCATCATGGTCTCGCACAATCTGGAACTGGCCAGCCAGGCGGACCGGCAATTCGAAATGCGTGACGGAGGAATCAGCGAAAGGCTTTAATTTCACTGCAGTACCTTATTACTGTGAACAGGAGAGCAAGATGAAAAACAGGTTAAATGGTGTTTTTGTATTATTGATACTGATGTTGTCCGTATTGATCTGGTCGGGGTGCTCCAAACAATCAACACCTTCCGGCAAGGCTGAAAGCAAGGCTCTGCCTCAATCTTCCGGCAGTGATGTAAGCAAGGCTCAGATACAACCTTCCGACGAGGAAATCATCAAGGCCATTGACGACTCCGGACTCATGAAAAGGGCGGATGGAAGCATTGCGATAGTACCACCCGTCATGGTCGTGGAAAAAAGCCCGCGTAATAAAAGCGGATCATGGCCCGTCAAGGTCAAGTTCACTCTTCAGTACAAAATGAAGGACGGAAAGTTTTCTCAGCCCTCGGAAACGACATCCTCATTCGGTATATTTGAAGAGAAAGACGATCTGGGCAAATTCGTTTGGAAGGCTCGGCTGGGGTCATAAGGCGCCGCTGATCATCTCATCATAAGGCGCTCAACCACAGAAAGGGGTTACGGCAATTCCGTAACCCCTTTCTGTATGGTATGAATAATAACGAAAGAAATCTATGAAAAGCAGCATCAACATCAAACTTACCGCCGGGTTCGGTCTCTGCGTGTTGCTGATGGTAGCCGTGGTCGGGTTCAACGTCTCGGCTTTGCGGAAACTCGACAAGCTCTATCAGGAAGCGCTGAAACGCACCGGGGATATGGAACTGGCGACGGACGCCCAGCACATCGGCGAAGACCTGTACCAGATCATCGGCAATGCCGTAATCAACCGGGATATGGCCAAATCGGAGCGGTTGTGGTCAGCCTCCAAAAAGGTAAACCTGGCAAAGCTTCAGAAGGTGGCCGAGATCGCCGATTCGCCGGAAGAATTCGCCATGATCAGGGAGGCGCAGCAAGCACTGGCCGACATATTGCGAGTTTATGAGCAGGAGATGCTGCCGCTCATCATGAGCGGGGAAGCGGTGCATGGGCCGCTGGCCGACATAGATGCCCGGCTCGACGAGCGGATAGATGCCATTGAACTTGTTCTGCAACGCTTCGCGCGGTCCATATCGGATGAGAACCGGGCAGCGAGTGAGGAGTATCATCACGTGCTCACCAACACCATCAGATCCGGACTGGCCATCTCACTGATCGGAGTGATTGCCTCGCTCGCGGTGTCCTCACTTACAACAAGACGGATTGTCCGTCCCCTTTCGGAAATAACCCGGGCAACCCTGGAAATGAAGAAGGGGAATTACCTCGTAGAGCTGAACTACCAATCGGCTGATGAACTCGGGGTACTGGCCGACAATTTTCGTGAAATGTCGGGACAAGTAGAGAAACGGACGGCCGAACTGCAGGAGTCGAACGAACATCTCCAGCGGGAGATCGGTGAACGCAAGCTGGCGGAAGAGGAGGTCCGCCTGCTGAACGTCGACCTGGAACAACGGGTCACTGAGCGAACGACGGAGCTGCGCAACCTCTCCCGGCATCTGCAGACGGTGAGAGAGGAAGAGCGGACCATCATCTCCAGGGACATCCATGATGATCTCGGGCAATTGCTGACGGCCTTGAAAATAGATCTATTGTGGCTGAGGAGCAAATTGCCAAGGGGATGCAGTCAGCTCTTCGATAAGACTCGGGAAATGGAAGAACATTTCGATGAAGCAGTCAGGAAAGTGAGGAGGATATCCGCAGATCTGCGCCCGGTCATCCTGGACGACCTCGGTCTCACAGAGGCAATCGAATGGCATGCGCAGGAATTTCAGAAACGAACGGGTATCATCTGCGAATTTTGCAGCGATTTCGATGGCAGCACATTGGACTTGAGCCGCTCCACTGCGCTCTTCCGCATCATTCAGGAATCACTAACCAACATTTGCCGGCATGCGGAAGCAACCAGGATCGAGATTACCCTGGCGGAAAGAGGTGATGAACTGGTCGCGACCGTGGCGGACAACGGTAAGGGTATCACCGAACAGCATCTCTCCGATCCTCTGTCGTTCGGGCTGATAGGCATGCGGGAGCGTGCCCTTTGCCTGGAGGGAAAAGTAAACATCAGCCGTCTTCCGGACGGAGGAACCGGCGTAGAGGTAATCATCCCCCTCGACGGCAGTAAAAAAGGAGCCATCGCATGATAAGGGTACTGATCGCGGACGACCACCCCATTTACCGCAAGGGATTGCTGCAGATCCTCATGGAAACTCCCGACATGTTTGCGGTCTATGAAGCGGGCAGCGGGGAGGAAGCGCTGGCCAAGGTATGTGACAACGACTACGACCTGGTCTTGCTCGACCTTTCCATGCCCGGCAGAGGCGGGCTGGATGCGCTGAAAGTGTTGAAGAGCCATTACCCGAAACTCCCCGTCCTGGTGCTCAGCATGCACCCGGAAGAGCAGTATGCGGTGCGCGCCCTGCGCGCCGGGGCATCCGGCTATCTGAACAAGGAATGCGCATGGCACGAATTGGTAAATGCTATCCACAAGGTATTGGAAGGCGGCAAGTATGTCAGTGCCGCCCTGGCGGAGAATCTGGCTTCCAATCTTGGGAACAATGCCAACAAACCGCTCCAGGAGGTCCTTTCCGACCGCGAGTACCAGGTATTCCGGATGATCGCCTCGGGGAAAACAGTCGGCGCGATAGCAACTGAACTGTCGCTGAGCGTAAAAACCATCAGCACTCACCGGGTACGAATACTGGAAAAGATGCGGTTAAAAAACAATACGGAATTGATCCATTACTTCGCCTCAAACAGGCTTTGCGACTGAAGCAGTATCCTCACACATTCCCCCCTTGGTTCCCCCCTCTCTTTATAGGACAAACTCCTATATCTCAATCAGACAAAATGCATCTTGTTAACCATTACTCTTACAGTACACTTTTTATAAATACATCAATCGCAGACAAAACCAGGTACCTGCGATCACGATGCTTGGAAGCACACAGCAAAGTTCAGGGAACAAGCGAAACCTTTACAGGTGACGGCATACACTTAATGAAAGGGGGGATTAGTAAAAAAAGGTGGATATGAACAAGCACATGAAAGAGTGGACATATGTTGGTAAATATACGCGCGAAGCTGAGACTGACAACGAGATTTATAACAAAGGAGGTAATTAAGATGAGAAAAACAGCAACAGTATTTAGCATTGCGGTCCTGATGGGGCTGCTCATGTCGCCCGGCATCGTCTCCACGGCCGACGCCGCCAACCTGCAGGCGCGAAGCGCTACGATCAGTCCGTCAACCGGCTACCCCCACCTGGTACCAGGACAGCAACAATCTGGCCCTGACGGCCTGCCTGGACCCCGCCTTCTGCCCTCCGCTTGATGTTCCGCAGGCGTTGTTTCCGGCAGACAAAGCCAACATCAGCCCCCAGAACTTCCCTCCCGAGCACTTTTATTACATGGCTGATACCGCCGGCGTCTCCCCAGGAGGCACCATCGATGTCATTCTGTACGAGGCAGCCCTGGAGGCCGGGTTCGCCACAGTGCAGGAGGACGGCGGTCAGGCGATGTTCACCCGCATCCGCTGCCGGGCGAATGTCACAGTCCCCGGTACGTACATATTGACCCACCCCTACGGAGTCGAGACCTTCGTCGTTGACGCGATAGTCGCCGGCCCGGAGATCAATTTCACGGAAGACGTCCCCGGCCTCGTCGCGGGGGCCTTTGATGGCGCTCTTACCAGCCGTGTCGGGCCGTTTCTCACCAGAGCCGACGGCACCTTCGCTACCGATCCGGCCACGGGAAACAGGTATATCGGTATCTTTGGAGCTCCGGTCGCCGTGACCGGCAGTCCCAATGGCACCAACTTCGTGCAGATCACGGGCCCTGGCACTGACACTTTCCGGTCCGATACTCTCGCCCTGTCGGGCAAATTAATCGGCATGGACGTCGCCCCGAGCAGCAAGGTCGATCTTGGCGGGATTATCATGCTCAACCCTACGCTGCCCAAGACGGTCACCGTCACCAACACGACCGGCAACCCGATCACCTTCGGGCCGCTGGCTCTGGCCGGGGCTGATGCGCTCGACTTCGCCATTTCACAGCCTGCCGCCCCCGCGGCAGATTGCTCCAATGCAACTCTCACGGCCGCTGCTCCGGGCAACAGCTGCAGCTTCAACGTCGCTTTCACCCCGGCCGCCGCGGCGAAGGGGATCCGTACGGCCACCATCGCCCTGGCGCCCACGACGGTTCAGCCTCCGGCTCCGGCCCCGGCTCTTGAAGATCCGCCGCCGGTCACCGTGAACCTGAGCGGGACCGCGCTGGTAACCGTCACCACCACTGCGGGCGCCAACGGCACGATTACCCCGGTTGTAGCAGCAGGGCTGCCGGCCGGCACAGCACCCGCCGGCACCGCGGTGAACTTCACCGTCACGCCGACCAACAGCAAATTCAAGGCAAGAGAGGTTCTGGAAGGCACTACGCCGGTGCCCGGCCCTACCTTCACTATTAACACCGGCGCCGTAGACCACACGGTAACAGCAAGCTTCATGCCGAGCGGAAACCTGACCGGCAGCGGCACACCGGGTGTGGCTGACGCCGTCAAGGCCCTCAGGATCGCGGTGGGTCTGGTTACTCCCACCGATGAAGACAAGCTTGCCATGGACGTTGCCCCGCTGGGGGCCGACGGCCGTCCCGCCGGCGACCAGGTTCAGGATTTGAGAGACGTCCTGCTCATCCTGCGCCGGGTGATCGGTGTGGTGAACTGGTAACGGTTGCTGAATTTCCATGTTGCCCGGTCAGTTTTTCTGACCGGGCATAACCGACTAAAACATTACGAGGAGTGACCCATGAAAGTAAAAACATTAATCAGACTGATCCTTACAGCAACAACAGTGGCGCTTTTCGGCTGCGGCGGGGGCGATGGCGGAGGAACTGCAACCACCCCGCCCGCCACCACCAAGCCGACAGCCGGAACACTTAGCTTGAGCACCACCGGCACCCTTCCCGCCGGCACCCTGATCGGTGGAATCGACGTTACGGTCGAACTCCCCGCCGGAGTCACCGTGAAGACCCAGACCGCCTTCCCGCTGGAACCCGAAGCAGGGGTCGTCACCATCTCCGGCGAACCCGCCAGGGCGGGGGGGCAGACAATCTCCGGCACCAAATTCACCGCCGCTTCCGGCGCGACACCGGCGGCCCTCAAGTTCATTATCGGCAGTGCGAATTCGGCGGGAGGGGCCCTCTCCGGGTTCCTGCCGGGCGAATTCGTCTCGATAAAATGTGACGTGGCGACCAGCGCCGTTTTCCCGGACGCCTCGGCATTCAAGATCCTCAGCATCAACGTCCTGGACGGGACCAACGCAGCAAACAGCCTGAACAGTACGGTGCAGGGTGCAACCGCCTTCAATGCCATCTAGCAGTAAAACAGAATTGGTTCTAATCGGGTAAATTCAAGTGGGTCAGATCGAGGCGGCAATCCCGAAGGGGGTTGCCGCTTCGTCATAAAAACCCTTGGTGTCTTGCTGACTTGCAAAGTGAGGAGTTGGGAGTACAATTTAAGGATGATCTGCCGGGGCAAAGTAACCATGGACAAACAGGGCTGCAACTGCAGCGAGAAGGATTCTGAGAAGACGTGCCGGGCGTGCGACAGCGGATTGCCCCTGCCCTACTGGTGTGAAACCTGTCAGCGGCTGGTGCCGGAAAAACGCTGCCCAGGCTGCGGACTGAAGAGTCGTAAAGTTCGCCAGTCGGGCTGAAGGCGATGCGATGATTACGTCACAGTCAACTTTAGGGGGGTGCATGCGGATTCAGACCTGTTTATGTTTTCTTGTTACTGCGATACTCGGTCTGGCGATCAGCTCCGGCTGCAGCAGCGCGCAGTTGCGGCCGGCCGACATCAAGCTCCCCCCCGGCTTCAGCATCGCCGTCTATGCCGCCAATGTGCCGGGCGCCCGCTCCATGACCCTCGGCGCCAAGGGCACCCTGTTCGTCGGCAGCCGCAGCCAGGGCAAGGTCTACGCCATTGTCGACCGCAACGGCGACCAGCAGGCCGACCGGGTGATCACCATCGCCAGCGGCCTGAAGTCGCCCAATGGTGTCGCCTTCCGCGATGGCGCCCTCTACGTGGCCGAGATCAGTCGCGTGCTGCGCTACGATAACATCGAAGCGCAGCTGAACGATCCGCTCAAAGCGGTGGTCGTCAATGCCTCTTTTCCGGACAAGAGCCACCACGGCTGGAAGTTCATCCGCTTTGGGCCGGACGGCAAACTCTACGTACCGGTGGGGGCTCCCTGCAACGTCTGCGATGAGAAGGACCCGCGCTTCGCCTCGATCATGCGTATGGCCCCGGACGGCAGCAAGTTGGAGATATTTGCCCGAGGGATACGCAACACGGTCGGTTTCGACTGGCATCCCCGCACCGGTGAACTCTGGTTCACCGACAACGGCCGTGACTGGCTGGGGGACAACCAGCCGCCGGATGAACTCAACCGTGCCCCCAGGGCCGGACTGCACTTCGGCTTCCCCTATCGGCACGGACGGGACATACCCGACCCCGAGTACGGCAGGAACCGGCGCAAGGAGGAATTCATCCCGCCGGAGATGGAGCTGGGACCCCATGTGGCATCGCTCGGCATGCGCTTCTATACCGGCAGCATGTTCCCCGAGAGCTACCGGGACCAGATCTTCATTGCCGAACACGGTTCCTGGAACCGCACCGTCCCCAACGGCTACCGGATATCCCTGGTACGTCTCAGGGACAAGCGGGCCGTATCCTATGAAACCTTTGCCCAGGGCTGGCTGCAGGATGGCAGCGCCTGGGGCCGCCCGGTTGATCTGCAGGTCATGCCCGACGGCAGCCTGCTGGTGTCAGACGACAAGGCCGGCGCCATCTACCGGATCAGCTACCGGCTCTGACCGGCATAGCGTTCCCGGATCAGCCCATTCCCAGCCCCAGGGCGGCATAGATGCGGGCGGCCTCGACCACCTCGCCGAACGCGACCTGTTCGTCGGGTGTATGGGCGCTCTCCAGAAAGCCGGGACCGAGGATGATCGGACTGGTACCGGACGCATAAAACAGGTTGCCGTCGGAATGGGAGCGGAAGGTATCCAGGACCGGCTTACGTCCCAGCTTGGTATAGATTTCCCGCAGCAGCCCGGCAGGCCGGCCGGCGTTTCCCAGATCGTAGCCGGCTGAGGAGAAATCGAAGTTAAGCTCCATATCCAGCTCCGGTATGACACGGCCCGCATCGGCCGCGATGCTGCGGATCGATTCCTGCAGGACGGACGGATCCATGCCGGGCGGCAGGTGCAGATCGATCCAGGCTTCGCAGCGATCGGGAACAACAAAACCGGCCCGGGACGAACTCAACTCGCGGATCGAATAGACGATTTCCCCCCGTTCCCGGTCGAAGAGGGGCGCCGTACCCAGATGCAGCAGCAGACGCAGCATGGACTCCACCGCGTTGTGCCCCAGTTCGGGCAATGATGAATGGCTGCGCCGGCCGCGGGTGACAAAACCGGCCTCCAGATAGCCATAATGCGCGAAACAGGCCGCCAGACCGGTCGGTTCGCCGATCACAACCCAAGGGGTACGGCACTGTTCCAGAAAGGTGGCGCTGCCGTCGCCGTTCTCTTCCTCGCCCACCACCAGCAGCAGGCCCAACGACGGTCGCTCGTCCGGCTTAAGAGTGTCGGCCAGCGCCAGCCAGGTCTCCAGCATGGCGGCGCAGCCCCCCTTCATGTCGGCGCTCCCCAGACCAAAGATGATATCCCCCTCTTCACGCGCCCCGAATTCTTCCAGATCCCAGGCCGGGACCGTATCCACGTGACCGACCAGATAGAGTTCCGGTTCACCGGACCCCATCGTGACGCGCAGGTTGTAGCGCTCATGCTCCACCGCCTGGCGCTCCACCTGGAATCCGGAACGGCAGAGGATCTCCTCCAGGTAGAGCTGGATGTCCTCTTCCTTGCCGGAAGGTGAGTAGATTTCCATCATTTCAAGCAGTGTCCTGCGCAGCCGGACCGGGTCAATGGCCTTCCAGACCTCCTCCAGTCGGGCCATCATGACTTTTTCACCGTTTTCTTTCTGGATTTGCGCGTCAGATTGAGAGACATGTAGAGGTGCTCCTGAACATCGCCGAAGCCCTGCTTCTGGAAAAAATTGATGGCCGCCTGATTATCGGCCGAGGTGTCGATGATGATCATCCTGACCCCCTGCTCCAGCATGCGGCGCCTGATCTCGTTGAACAACCGGCTCCCCACCCGCCCCTTCTGGATGTTCTGCCGCACCCCCAGCCAAACCAGGTAGCCGTACTTCCAGGGAGAGTTATGCTTCTTGACCGTAGTCCCCAAGGCAAAGCCGACGATGCGCTCACCCACCTCCGCCACCAGACAGAGCTCGGTGTCCGAGTTGAAGAGGGTGGTGATCTCGAATTCGTCCCAGGTGCGGTAAAGACTCCTCGAGTATTCGACGGTGAAGACCTCCTCGCCGATATGGAAAACCTCGGGAAAATCGTCGATAATCATCTCGCGGATACGGGGGGTCTCTTCACTGGACAATGGTATTTCCGACATGGCATTACCTCGTGATAAATTTTTCGTTCCAGTATAGCACAAAATTTCCCCACACCCGGCGGCGCGTCCCGGCATTTCTGCTGCCCATGTTCTGACGCTGTTCATTTGTGCAGGAAACGATTATCATATTAGTTATGAAGAAACAGCATTTTCGCGATAAAGGGGGTGTAAATCATGAAAGGTGAACAAGCAAAAGTATGCGCAGTGACCGACTCCCTGTTGATCGGCAAACTGACCAGCGATGCCGAGTTCAGTTGTGCCAGATGCGGAGCCAAGGCCCACGACAGGGGCAGTGTCTGCGAACCGGTGGCGCTTGAGCCGGATCATTGATTTATCATAGTTTCAGTTGGTTACGGCAAAGTGGGCTGCAAAGCATTGCAGCCCACTTTTTGTAAGGCTTGAGAAGAAAAAGCCCCTCTGAACCCGGACAGTTGAGAACAGTATTTTTTTTGCTATTATTGAAACCTGCCATCTGATTTCAGAAATTGCGGGAGCTGATCATGTCCTTCAATCCGGTACTTATCGTCGCAAAAGGGGAAAAGCCCGGCTGGTACAAGAACACCGCCCGCTATGCCCGGCCCGAAACCAGCACCGCAATCCGGCAGCTGCTCACCACCCTGATCCCGTATTTGCTGCTGCTGGCCCTGATGGCCTTCACCGTCCGTCAAGGCCACTCCTACGGGATCACCCTGGCCCTGGGCGTGGCAGCGGCCGCCCTGTTCTGCCGAATTTTCATCTTTTTCCACGATTGCACCCACGGTTCGTTCCTCCCCTCACCCCGCTGGAACAGGAACGTGGGGTATCTCTGCGGCATCCTGACCTTTACAGCTTTTCACGACTGGCGGCGCAGTCATGCCGGGCATCACATCACCGTCGGCGACCTGGACCGGCGCGGCATGGGAGATATTACGACCATGACCGTGGAGGAGTACCTGACGGCACCGCCGCTGAAGCGGCTGGCCTACCGCCTGTACCGGCATCCACTGGTCCTGCTAGGCATCGGCCCGTTTTATTACTTCCTGCTGCGCAACCGCTATCCGTCGCCGGGGGCGAAAAAGATCGATTTCATCAGTGTGATCTACACCAACCTGGCAATTGCCGCCATTGTCGTGACCGCCAGCCTGGCGGTCGGCTTCAAGACCTACCTGCTGGTCCAGATGCCGGTCCTGATGATGGCCACGACACTTGGCGTCTGGCTGTTCTACAACCAGCATCAGTTCGAGGGGGTCTATTGGGCGCGCCACGATCAGTGGGACCCCTGGCGGGTCGCCATGGAAGGAGCTTCTTATTACCGCTTGCCGAAGCTGCTGCAATGGATTACCGGCAACATCGGCTTTCATCACGTTCACCACGTCCGCCCCGGCATTCCCAACTACCTTCTGCAGAAGTGCTACCAGGCGATACCGGAACTTCAGACTATCAAACCCTTGACCCTGCGCAAAAGTCTTGGTGCATTGCGCTTGAACCTGTATGATGAGCAACAGTGCAAAATGGTAAGTTTCCGGTCACTGGAAGAATCCAATTGCGGAAGTCAAACCAAAGGGAGTCACCAATAGAAAAGATGCCGCTTACGATACAGCCACCCCCCCTGCCCCCGCGCACCTTTGTAATCGGTGACATTCACGGCTGTGCCGCCACCCTGCGGCGACTGGTCGAGCACCTGCTCCGCCCTCTGCCCACAGACCGCATCTACCTGCTGGGCGACCTGATCGACCGCGGACCGGACAGCAAGGGCGTGCTGGATTTCATCTTCGAACTCCGCAAACGCGGTCTGTCTGTCGCCAGCATTCGCGGCAACCACGAGGAGATGTGCCTGCAGGCCGGCGATGATCATTACTATCTGAACCTGTGGGCCGCCAACGGCGGGCTGGCCACCCTGGCCAGCTTCCAGGCCGACGGTCCCGGCGACATCCCCCACCGCTACCGGGAATTTCTGGGTTCTCTCCCGCTCTACATCCTGCTGGACGACTTCGTCATCGTCCATGCCGGGCTCAATTTCGACATGCCCAATCCCTTCGACGACACCAGCGCCATGCTCTGGACACGCTCCACCTTTGTTGACCGGCAACGCATCGGCAGCCGACGCCTGATCTGCGGCCATACGCCGGTCTCTCTCGACCGGCTCAAAGCGTCACTGAACAACAGCAAGATCATGCTCGATAACGGCTGCGTCTTCGGCGGATTGCCCGAGATGGGCAATCTGGCAGCGCTGGAACTGCATAGCATGACACTCTTCCTGCAACCCAACCTGGACCTGTAAAAAAACTCCTCACCCCTCAGAGCAGCATGATCCTGGCGGCTGAAACCGCCTTTGTGACCGGCACCACCGGAAGACCGGCCTCCAGATAGGCATCAAACCCTCTGACCAGTTTATGGACATCGTTCCAGCCATGTTTAAGCAACACCTGCGCTGCCCGGGCACTGCTCTCTTCTCCCGGACAGTCGGACAGGAATACGATCGGCCGGTCGTGGGGGATTTCCTCCAGATGCTGTTCCAGTGTGTCACTTACAACGCGCAAGGCGCCACGCGCCTTGAAAAGGCTCCACTCGTGCTCTTGACGGTGGCTCAACTCGACAAGCAGCAACGGATCGCCATGAAGCATATGTTCCTTCACCGCTTTAGCGGTGACATCGAATCCTTCCAGCATGGTACTCATCTCCTCTCCGTTTCAATCAGGGCATTGCGCCCATTCCAACATGATAATTATAGCATATCTGCCTTGCCCGACGTGCCTGCTTGATACGGACCATTGGCGGCTTTGCTTTCGAAACAGCGCTTCGATGTCCATTTCGGCAAACTTTTGACAAGCGCCGGATGCCTGCTATTCTTTTCCCAGAGGAACGAAAAGAGTATCTAAACCGGATCTGGTGAAAACATGAAAAAATCATGGTTAATTGGCGGTCTGGTATGCGCGGCGGGGACGGTAATTGCCGGCCTGATGTTGATGTACAGCCTGCCGCTGGATTTCAAGGAACGCTCACCGGTCCAACCGATCCTCTTCAGCCATAAGCTGCATGCCGGCGCAAACGGTATCCCGTGCCTCTACTGTCACCGCTATGCCACAAATTCACGGCTGGCCGGCATCCCGTCGGTGGCGGACTGCCGGGATTGCCATCTCCATATTTCCCCGGAATCCACGGAAATAAAGAAGTTGATGGGATACTGGGACAAGAAGGTGCCGATCGCCTGGATCAGGGTCAACACTCTTCCTGACCACGTCTATTTCCCGCACATGATGCATATTCGCGCCAAACTCGACTGCACAGCCTGCCACGGCCAGGTGGCCGCCATGGAACGGATCACCCGCACGTCCAGCCTCAAGATGGGCTGGTGCCTGGATTGCCACCGGCTACACAAGGCCAGCATCGATTGCTGGACCTGTCATATATGAGTTTCCGTCCGGAAAGGATGCTTTTTCGCCCTGCCTGCGTCAATCTGCGGGCTTGCTTGTGCGGCGTACCGATGTACGCCTCCGCGCAATCCCTTGATTTCCTTGCCAGGACAAAAAATCCCCTCTTTCCGAATCGGAAACTAACGATAGTTTCCATTCGAAAAAACCGAATGAAAACTATCGTACGGAGCCCCGAATGAAACGCAGAACCTTTTTGCAACTGAGTGGGATGACGGCCGCCAGCGCGCTTCTGGCGGGCTGCCAGTCACAAAACGAGAAGCTGATCCCCTACCTGATCCCGCCCGACGAGGGGGTAACCCCCGGCCGGGCCAATTATTACGCCAGTTCCTGCAGTTTCTGTCCGGCCGGTTGCGGAATCCTGGTACGGGTATCGGAAGGACGGGCCAAAAAGATCGAAGGCAACCCCTCTCATCCGGTCAACCGGGGCCGACTCTGCGCCCGGGGCCAGGCCACCCTGCAGGAGCTCTACCATCCCGACCGGGTTCAGCAGCCGCTCAAACGGAGCGGTCCGCGCGG
>JACMKN010000117.1 GCA_014380135.1 Deltaproteobacteria bacterium | reverse complement strand
GTGGGACTGGCGATACTGGCCACCGAATTCATCTGGGCCAGAAATCTGCTGGCTACAGTAAAAGAGCGCATTGAGCGCATCAGGAAAGGAAACTGATGTCAGACCAATTACTGATGTGGGGCGTCTTCGGAATTTTGATGGTCGTCATGCTGGCCATCGATCTGGGGCTGAACCGCACGTCCCATAATGTATCATTACGCCAGGCGCTGTCCTGGAGTGTTATCTGGATCTCCCTGGCGCTGGCCTTCAATGTCGGCATATATGTCATGCTTGGAAAAATCAAGGCGCTTGAATTTTTGACCGGCTATTTAATTGAAAAGTCGCTGTCGGTCGATAACCTGTTCGTCTTCATAATGATCTTCAATTATTTTGGCATCCGCGGAAAGCACCAGGCCCGCGTCCTGAAATGGGGCATTCTGGGTGCGCTGGTCCTGCGGGCGTTGTTTATCTTCACCGGCATCGAACTGCTGACAGCCTTCCACTGGATGTTCTATCTGTTCGGCGCGCTGCTGCTGTACACGGCCTGGAAAATGGCCTTTGGCGAGGAAGACGAGGTGCATCCGGACAAAAACCTGCTGGTCAGGTTGGCCCGCAGGATGTTTCCCTTCACGAAGCGGGTTCACGGCGACTGGTTCTTCACCCGCCGGCGGGGCGTATTGGTGGCCAGTCCGCTGTTTTTGACGCTGGTGATGGTGGAGAGCAGCGATGTGCTGTTTGCGATTGATTCGATCCCGGCCATCTTTGCCGTAACCATGGATCCTTTCATCGTCTTCACCTCCAACATCTTCGCCATCATGGGACTGCGGGCGCTCTATTTCCTGCTGGCCAACGTGATGGGGATGTTCGTGTACCTGAAACTGGGAATCTCCTTCATACTGGCCTTCGTGGGTGGCAAGATGATCGTGGGTGCCATCGGCCTCCATATCCCGATTCATATCTCGCTGGCGGTCATCTTTGCCAGCCTGGCTCTGTCGATAATCGCTTCGCTGACTATCGGAAAGAAGCATGCGCAGCAAAAAGTTCCTGTTGAAAAAGCGGAATGCGACAAAAAATAATAAAGGAATCAACATGGAGCAAACCATTTTCTTCAGCACCTTCGGATTGATCTTCCTGGCGGAGCTGGGTGACAAGACCCAGCTGACCGCGATGGCCCTGGCGCTGCGTTATCCATGGCAGCGGATCTTTGTGGGCATTGCGGCGGCCTTTTTTGTTTTGAACCTGGCGGCGGTGGCGGTGGGCAAGCTGCTGTTTTTGCTGTTGCCGATCTTCTGGGTGACACTGGTGTCGGCCCTGCTCTTCCTCTATTTCGGTTACAGCACGCTTCGGCACGCCTGCGACAGCGATGATGATGAAGACGGCCCGCCTCCCACGGCGGCCACTGCCGCCCGGACCGCCTTTATCATGATTTTCATGGCTGAGCTGGGGGACAAGACCCAGCTGGTGACCGCCAGTCAGGCGGCCCGCTACTCCGACAGTATGCTGGGCATGGGCATGGTCTTCAGCGCTTCCACCCTGGCGTTGTGGTGTGTGTCGCTGCTGGGGATCTTCGCCGGCAAACAGCTGGTGCGCTTCATCCCGGTCTGCTGGATTCACCGCACAGCCGGATTCATGTTTCTGGTTTTCGGCGTTGTCGCACTCTGGAAATTGAAGGGGCTGTAGTATATATATGATCGATCCACATAATTCACACGACAAGGCATGAACATGACTAAAACCATCTACGTAATCGGACACCGCAACCCGGACACGGACTCCATCGCATCGGCGATCGGTTATGCCGCCCTGAAACAGAAACTGGGCAACCTGAACGTGGTTGCCGCAATGGCCGGCCCTCCCAATCCCCAAACCCGTTATATCCTGGACCGCCTGAATATTTCCGAGCCTTTGCTGCTGGCCGATGTTCATCCCAAGGTGCGCGACATAATCAACAAACAGGCTATCACGATCGGACAGCAGGCTTCGGCTTACGAAGCGCTGGAGCTGTTCAATAAAAGCGGAGTGCGGGTCCTGCCGGTCATTGACGGCGACAATAAGCCGTGTGGTGCGCTTTCACTGCGGCGGTTGTCCGAGAACTACATGATCCCCTGCCAGGAAAAGCTGCGGCAGGTCATGACCAACCTGCCGAGTCTGGCCAAAACCCTTGCGGGACATTTCGAGAGCGGCGGCGAGTGCGATGAGCCGATCACTCTCAAGCTGTTCATCGGCGCCATGCTGGAGGAGTCTTTTACCACCCGCCTGGCCGGGCAGGACCCGCGTGAGCTGCTGATCATGACCGGCAATCGCCGTACTATCCAGCAAGCCGCCATTGAGCGTGGCGTGCGGGTGCTGGTCGTGACCGGCGGACATCCTCTGGAAGAGGGGCTGCTTGAACTGGCACTTGAGAAGGATGTCAACGTGCTGCTGACGCCGCATGACACCGCTACCGCCGCCTGGCTGGCGCGTCTTTCCACGCCGGCTTCTTTTCTGGCAGAGCACAAGTTCTCAACGATCGGTGTCGGCGAATCACTGGCCGGCTTGCGTCAGAAGCTGATGGCCTCCAGCGAACCGGCTGTTCTGGCGCTGGAAGAGGATGGTACCCTGGCCGGTGTGGCGACCAAGTCTTCACTGCTGTCGCCGATATCCTACAGCCTGATACTGGTCGATCACAACGAACTGGGGCAGGCCGTGCCGGGCGCCGAGCAGGTGGAAATCAGCGAAGTCATCGACCACCACAAACTGGGCAACAATCACTCGAACTCACCGATCGCCTTTATCACCTCGCCGGTCGGCAGCACCTGCACCCTGGTGACGGGGCGCTACCGGGAATGCCTTGTTGAACCGGACCCAATGATTGCTGCGCTGCTGCTGGCCGGCATTCTTTCCGATACGGTTATTCTCAAGTCTCCCACCACCACCGAAATCGACCGTCAGGCGGTCGCCTGGCTGGAGCAGCGCACAGGCCTGGTCGCCGCCGATTTCGGCCGGGATATCTTTGCCGCCTGCAGCTCACTGAAAAACTACGGCTCCGTGGAGCGGGTTGTGGCGGCCGATTTCAAGCTTTTCAAGCAGGAAAATCACACGATCGGGGTCGGACAGGTGGAAGTGGTCGGCTTTGACGAGTTTTACGGTATGAAAGAGGAGTTGCTGTCGGCCCTGGCAGAGGTCAAGCGGCACGACAACCTCTTTATCGCCGGGTTGATGGTGACCGACATCACGACCGAAACGACGCTGTTCCTGGTGGAGGGGCATACCCGCATCGCCCACGTCATGGAGTATCCGCAACTGGAACCGCACCTGTATGAACTGAAAAACGTCATGTCGCGCAAGAAGCAGATGGTGCCGCATCTGCTGAAGATCCTGGCCAAGGTGTAAGCAACAGTTTTTCACTGCTCCACAAATTTCCATAGATTTTATAAATTCGCACCAATCCGTCATCCGCTGGCGCGAAATGTTACAATTGCGCAACATCTTGTGACAAACATTGCAATGTTATTGATGTGATTTATACTCCTCATTTAATCACTATTAATCTGGAGGATACCATGATTGTGTATGTCATGCGGCACGCAGAAGCGGTGGAAGGCAGCGATACCTTGCAGGACGAATGGCGCTATCTGACCGAAAAAGGACGATCAGCGGCCGAGAAAATGAGCTCATCGATTGCCAGGTTCGGTCCCAAACCGCGGCTGACCATCACCAGTCCCCTGACCCGTGCGGTGCAAACCGCCGAAATTGCAGCTGAAAAAGCCTGTCGTAAGAATGTGGTAGTCGCTAGTGGACTGCTCCTGCCGGGAGCCGACATCGGTGAACTGGTTGCCCGCCTGAAGGAGTGCCGGGCTACCAAGCGTGTCATGCTGGTTGGCCACGAACCACAGCTTGGTGCACTGGTTGCGACGCTGCTTGGCCGCGAAAACGAGACGATCTCGCTGAAAAAAGGAGCCTGTGTGGCTTTGGAGTTTGATCCGGACAAGGATGGCAAGCCGGCCAGTTTTCTCTGGTATCTGGCTCCCGGCAAGAAAAAATTAACATCCTTAAAAAAAGCATTTTCCCGAAAGTAGACCTGACAGATGCCGTCGAAACCCGTACGATTACCGCCCGACACGGCCACCATTCTGGAACGCTCCCGGGGCATCTTGTTTGCCCAATGGGAAGAGTTGCTCCGCTTGCGGCGCGCTGTATTGAAATCATTCGACACGGATGACATCCATGACCTGCGAGTCGCATCACGCCGCATCAGGGCTGTCCTGGAACTTTATTATCCATTAGTGCCGAAAGGCTCGAAAGCGGAGTTGAGGGAAAGCGTTCGTAAGCTTACACGCATGCTGGGTGGTCTGCGTAATATCGATGAGGCCCAGATTTTCTTCCGGTCGCGGGCCAATTCTGACGCTTCAGGCGACAGCAGGCTTTGCCGGACACTTTCCAAGCTGCGTTCCAGGGAATTAAGGCGGATAGGGAAGGCGCTCAAGAATTTCGACCATCGTAATCTTGACCGGACAGTCCGGCAAATAGTGGCGGGACTGAATGAGGATTGCCTGGCGGAGCGGAACAGATTCTCTCTTCTGGCCTGTTTCTCCGAGGTTTCCATCAGGCTGTACCTGCCGATTCATCAACTGCTGGCGGTTTCGACCGCACCCGGACAGCGCGCATCACGCCACGCCCTTCGTATCGCCATCAAAAAATGGCGCTACTTCTTCGAGATCATCGCACAGGTTCTGGGTAGCGATTACACTCATATTCTGGAATTGCTGAAGGAATACCAGTCCCTGCTGGGACGGATGAACGACATCGCCGAGTTTGGGGAGCTGCTTGCCAGGCTGGAGCTGCCACGACACGAGCGGGAGCAGGCGGAAGAGCTGCTCCTGGCAGAAGATGCTCTCCTGCTGGAGAGTTTCACAGAACTGATCGGGCGGAAACCGCTTGCCTACACATTCCTGATCTGAAATCGAAACCGGAGAACACATGAAAAAGTCGCGCATTGCCGCCATCGATATCGGCTCCAACTCCATTCGCTGTATCATCGCCGAAGCCTCCAAAGAGGGCAAGTTCAAGATAATCGATGATGAGAAGGCCACCGTACGTCTGGGGGAAAAGCTGGCCATGACCGGCATGATCTCGGAGGAGGCCTCAAGCCGGGCAATTGAAGCCATCCGGCGATTTCAAAAACTTCTGACCGGCTTGAATGTTCAGGAGATCGAGGCGGTTGCCACCAGTGCCGTAAGAACCGCAAGCAACGGCAAGGAGCTGGTTGCATTGCTTTCGAAAGAACTGGGATACGAGATCAAGGTCATTTCCGGTGAAGAAGAAGCCGAACTGACGGCAGCCTCCGCCCTGGCCAACTTCGACATGTACGGAAAACGCTATGCCATGATCGATATCGGCGGCGGCAGTGTCGAAATCGTGACCGCTTGTGGAAATCATGTGGAAGAATTTTATTCCCTCGACCTGGGTGCGGTTGTCCTGACCGACCGGTTTCTGACCAGCGACCCGATCGCCGAGGACGAGCTCAATAAACTTCAGCGCCATATCCGTGCAAGCCTCAAGCGCACCTTCACCGGCAACAGAATCTCGGTTGATACCTTGATCGGTTCGGGCGGCACCCTGACTGCACTCGGCTGCATGGCCATGCAGATGCGCAAGGATAACTATGTCTCCATTCATGGCTACGAGGTGCTGCGGTCGGAAGTGGTCCACCTGCTGGCCATGCTGATCCGCAAGGATCTGAAGGGGCGCCGGACCATTCCGGGACTTAACCAGGACCGGGCCGACATAATCGTGGCCGGTGTAATATTGATCGATGAACTGATGCATTTTTTCGACGCCAACCGGATTCTGGTCAATGAGCGGGGCCTGCGCGAGGGGCTGCTGATCAAAGCCAACAAACGACTTGGTTTTACAGCCGGAAGCAGCCATCCGCCTACCTGGCGGGATTCCATCAACGAATTTGCACGTTCCTGTCATGTTGACGAGCCGCATGCTGCCCATGTTGCCGGCCTGGCCCTCAAAATTTTCGATGCACTGGAGCTTCCTTTCGCGATGAAGAAGCCTGAGAGAAAACTTCTTGAAGCGGCCGCCATTCTCCATGACAGCGGATATTTCATAAGCTACGGCAGCCATCACAAACACTCCTACCATCTCATCCGCCACGCCGACCTGTTCGGATTCACCCCCCGTGAACGGGAACTGATCGCACAGATTGCGCGCTACCACCGGAAGTCAATTCCCAAACGAAAACATGACGCCTACCAGAGCCTGAAGGAAAAGGATCAGGAGACAGTGGCCCGCCTGGGCGGAATTCTGCGCCTGGCGGATGGTCTTGACCGCCGCAGGAACGGTTTGGTACAGGATCTTTCCTGTCTGTTTGGCGGAACAACCGTAACAATCCAGCTGACTGCGACGGAAGACATCTCGGTGGAGATTTTTGGCGCCAACGCCAAGAAAGACCTGTTTGAGAAGACTTTTGGCGCGGCAGTAGTATTCGCAACCTGAAGTCCGTTCTACAATAATCACTTCCATTTCCCTATCTCATCCAGCCACTGTGTCGGACGATCGATAACGATCTCCGCCGCGCCCGCATAGACCCGCCCGGTGTTGGCGTCCAGCGTGATCGTCTCCCCCTCCGCCAGGGTGCGCTCTCCGAAGACGGCCACGCGCCGCGCCGGATCAATCCGCAGACCGCTGCAACCGCAGACACACGGCTTGCCGAGCTGGCGCGCCACCACCGCGGCATGGGAGGTGCGATTGCCCCGTACGGTCAGCATACCGGCGGAGAGGGCCAGGCCGGCGATGTCGGCGGTGGACATCTCCTCGCGCACCAGCACACCCGCTCGCCCCTGCTCGGAAGCAAACCGGCCTGCGGCATCGCTATCGAACACCAGCGGACCGAAGGCCACACCGATGCCGGCCGGCTGCCCCTGGCATAACGGCTGCTGCTCCTCCAGGGACAAACGACGGCGCAGGATCTGGTCCAGTGCCAGGCCATCCAGGCGTGCCAGCGCCTCGCCTCTTTCGATCAGCCCTTCCCCGGCCTGCTCGACCGCGATCCGCAGGGCGGCCCATGGCGTCCGCTTGGCGCTCCTGCTCTGCAGCAGGTAGAGGACACCCTCCTGGATCGTGAATTCGAATTCCTGGGCATCCCGGAACTCCTCTTCGAGCGCGGAACAGATGGCCTGCAACTCCGGCCGGCTTTCGGGCAGGGCCGTAAAGAGTCTTTCAGTGTCGGACCAGGTTGCGCGTCCCGAAACCACATCCTCCCCCTGGCTGTTGAAGAGGAAATCGAAGTAGAGCCGCTTCTCGCCGCTGTCCGGATCACGGGTGAAGCCGACTCCCGCCCCGCATGTCCCCCCGGCATTGCCGAAAACCATGCGCTGGATGGTGGCTGCCGTAAAGAGGTCATCCGGGATAACGTGCAGTCGGCGGTACTCCACGGCCCGCGGCGAGTTCCAGGAGTTGAACACCGCCTGCACCGCCAGTTCAAGCTGCCGGAGCGGATTCTGGGGGAAGGGCTGCCCGGTCAGGTCCATAAAGATTTTAATATAAATTTGGCTAAGCTCGGCCAGACTCAGGTAGTCCAGTTCCTGAAAACGGTCCACCCGTTCCCGCAGCAGCAGCGCGTCCAGCGCGACCGCGAACGGTTGCGGGCCGGCGCCGAATACCACCTCGGCAAAGCTCCGGATAAGCCGGCAGTAGGAATCCCACACCAGCCGCGGATTACCGGTGATCCGCAACAAACCGTGCACAGTCGCATCACAGAGCCCGATATTAAGCAGGGTATCCATCATGCCGGGCATCGACAGCGGCGCCCCGGATCTTACCGAAACCAGCAGCGGTTTGCGGGAGTCGCCCAAACCCAGCTCAGTGACGGACTGCAGCCAGCGCAGCTGCTCTTCCAGCAGACCGGGCAGCCCTTTTTTGGAGCGTTCGGGCTCCCGGTACCAACGGCTGCAGTGCCGGGTTCCCAGCACAAAGGCGGGCGGCACCGGCAGACCGATGCGCGCCATGCGGGCCAGATCAAAGGCCTTGGCACCCATTGCCTCCAGCTCGCCTTTTGCGGCCCCCGCCAGACGGGGGGCTATCCTGAAAATATCGTCGTGCTTCATACCGGCCCCATTATCTTGGCGAGTATCTGATCACGCAGGATCATGCCGGTATGCATCAGCGCGTCGGCGGCGGATTCCAGCTTCTTGGCGCATTCGGCGATGACGAAGGCCTGCCGGTAATCCCTGGCGGCGTTGACCAGCGCCTTGCGCACCTCGCGCTGAACCATGTCGCTCTCCTGCTCGATGGCGACGATGCGGTGAATCGATTTGAGAAAATCATGCATATCGTCCGGAGAACCGCTGCGCTGGATGCCGCGGGCATTCTCGATCGACTTCAGGTATTCCCGGGTGCCTTCCACCAGCAGCCGGGCCAGCGTGGCCAGCGGCAAGCGGATTTCCTCCGCCAGAGCATCCGCTTTAAGCAGGGTCAGATGGAAGGCGGCCTCCTCCAGTTCATCGGCAATGTCGTCGGCCGCCTCCAGCAGTTGCCGTATGGCATCCGCCTGTTCGGATTGCTTGGCCAGCTCGCGGGCGGTTATGACCAGTTCATCGGCCTTGCGCTCCCACTCCTTGGCACGCTGGCCGATGCGTTCAAAGCGGGAAAAAGCCTCCGGACTGGATACGTCCAGCAGCCCGTCGCGGATACCGGCCGCGATTTCCACCGCCAGCGCAGCGTGATTGCTGACCAGATCGAGCAGGTATTGCTGTGCGCTATGGTAATACTTGTACAGCTCGACCCGCGCCTCGTCGCGGATCAGGGCCAGGGGCCGTTTATTGAGCAGTCCGTGGGCGCAGGCCTTCAGGATGAAACGCATGAAGGAACCGGCCGCTTCCTTGCCCAGCAGCTCAACCAGCGTGACCCCCTAGGAGATGGTGCCCCCCGCCACAAACTGCAGGGCATCGAAGATCATCCGCTCGCCGCCCGCCTTGACAAAGGCCATGTGCCCCACCTCGTTCTCAGCGGCCCAGGACAACAGGGCCAGCGCATCCTGCTTGGGCACCAGCAGCTGCAGACGCTTGCGGGCCCGGTTCCAGTCGATCAGAAACACCAGACGTGATCCCAGGTGCGTCAGATAAGCCTTCAGGTCGGCCTTGTCCCGGGCGGTGTAGGTGCCCAGGCAGAGGTGATAGACCCCGTTTTCGAAGGCCTGGTCGGTGCGGGATTGCACGCTGCCCCACTTGACTCCCCAGTCGCTGAACATCCCCTGGAAGAAGAGCAGGCGCGGCAGATGGTTATCGCTGCAGGTCACCGTTACGCGCAGACCTTCGACGTGCACCACCAGCACATGCGCATCCGAAGTGCCGATATCGTTCTGTATGATCAGCTTTGTGTCTATCCGGGAGGCGGTGGTACCCAGGCCGGGGTGGTCGAATTTGAGCGGCTGGGTCCGTTTGACCCC
>JACMKN010000116.1 GCA_014380135.1 Deltaproteobacteria bacterium | reverse complement strand
TCCGAAGGCCGGCTTGAGCTTGGTTACCCGCTCAAAATCCACCTTGAAGGGTTCTTCATCGTCGGAGACAATCGTCTCTTTGCCACGCACGTTTTTGACAACCGGAACGATTTCGTCCCTGAAGACCCCCTCTTTTACCGCAGATTGCGCCAGAGTGTAGGAACGTAGCGCAAACTGATCCTGCTCCTCCCGGCTTAAGGAGTTGCGAGCGGCGCTGTCGTTCCCGATTTCACCCATATGCCGGCCGGTGTCAGGGTCGCGCAAACCGTCGTGGATCATCATGTCGAAGATTTCACCGTTGCCCATGCGGAAGCCGTTACGCGCTTTTTTGAGAAAGTAGGGGGCCTGTGACATGCTCTCCATGCCGCCCGCCACAACGATTTCGGACTCACCCAGCCGGATCGAGTTCGCGGCCAGCATGACCGCCTTGAGGCCGCTGCCGCAGACCTTGTTGATCGTCATGGCCGGAGTCGAGTCGGGAATGCCGGCGCCGCGCATGGCCTGACGGGCCGGGGCCTGGCCGACGCCGCCCGACAGTACCTGGCCGATGATAACCTCATCCACCGCTGCCGGCTCAACTGCAGCGCTGGCCAGCAGGCCCTTGATGGCGGTGGTGCCCAGTTCCGTCGAACTCACATCGGACAGCGAACCGCCGAAAGACCCGAAGGGCGTCCGCTTTCCCTCTATTACATACACATCTGCGCTCATTTGGTGAACCTCCTCTACTAAGGTGACCCAACTATATATTTCGTTTACGTGCATGTCAACTGAAAATATAACGTAAGTTTATACAATATTAAGTGTCAAAATTTACCGCCACCAGGCGGGGCCGGTGGCGGTAACAATTCGAGGGAAAGTCTAAAACTAGATGAATGTTATATTATCGGGCAGATCGGTGATTTTTTCCCCGCCGGCGGCGCTGACGGCAAAGGTGTTTTCGATACCGATGACACCCTTTCCGGGAATGACAAACTTGGGTTCGATCGCAATGGTCTGGCCTGCCTGGAGAGCCACCTTGAAGCCCTGGGCAATCACCGGAAACTCGTCCAGTTCCAGGCCGACGCCATGTCCGACAAAACGGGCCTGCTCACCCGGCATCCCCATGAAGTACTGACCGAGTCCGGCCCGGTTGGCCATTTCCAGCGCCGACAGGAACAGCTCTTCACAGACCGCGCCCGGCTTGAGGGCGCCCTGCAGCCAGGACTGGATTTCGAGGGAAACGTCAAAGGCGCGCTGCAGCTCCGGATCCAGCCGGCCGATGACATAGATGCGGGTCATGTCGGTGATGTAGCCGTTGAAAACTCCGGTGTAGTCGATCAGGATCGGCACGTTTTCACAGATGGTCTGCCTGGATGCGCCATGGGGCGAGGCATTGGACAGGCCGCAACCGGTGACGGCGCCGTCGAAGAATCCGTAGGACGCGCCGCCGGCCGAAACCGCCAGCCCCAGAAAAAGCTCCTGATTGAAGGCCCGCATGCGGACATAACCTTCGTTGCCGGCCTTGCGCAGCCGGTATTCAAACTCGGCTGACAGATCCAGCTCGCGCATTCCGGCCTTCAGAAACTGCGGCACCTGGGCAAAGACAGTGCAGAGTTCCCGGCCGCTCAGCCGCAGCTGTTCCAGCTCAAAGGGCGACTTGACCGAGCGCACCTCGCGGTTCAGCCCGGATATATCCACGAATTCCCGTCCCGGCAGCAGCTTTGCGTAATAATTCATCTGCTGCACCGGCGCCACGTCGAAGGTCAGGCCGATCTTCCTGATATCTTCGCCGAACAGTCCCGGAAACTCCTTGCTGGAGGGAAAGGGTCTGATGTCGGCCACGAGCGCTTCTTCCCTGGCACGGGAGAGACTCTTGCGCACCAGCAGCAGCGCTTCGCCGTCGGCCGGTATCCAGAGGGTCGAGTTCTGGCGCGTACCGGTAAAATAGTAGACATCGATCGGGAATATGAACAGGGCCCCGTCCAGACCCTTGGACTTGAGTTGGGTCTGCATGACGGCAATTCTCTGCATCGCTTCAGCGCTGGTAAGCATGGTTAATCTCCTGAACCGGATATTTTTACTGCCATTTATCAAAAAAAACGATCTCGCCCAGCTCCTTGCGCGGACGAGGTTTGGGCTCCTGATCCGGGTAGCCGAGCGGCGTTATCCCCACGATCCGCATTCCGTCCGGGATGTTCAGTTTCGACTTCACAACAGCCGCGTCATACCACCCCATCCAGCAGGTCCCCAGACCCAGGGCGTGGGCCGCCAGGCAGAGATGTTCGAAGGCGATCGCCACATCACCCACACAATAATCGATACCGTTTTCCACATCCGACTCGGCCGGATTTCCACAGACCACGATGATGACCGGCGCCATGGCAATGGCTTTCTTGCCGGGATTGTCTTCGGGAAAGGCCGACAGCACGGCCTCCTTCAACTCCGGCCTGGTCAGCACCAGGAAACGCCAGCACTGCATGTTCTTCCAGGAGGGGGCCAGGCGGGCCGCATCCAGTATCTGTTCGATCTTTTCCCGCTCAACCGGTGTGTCCTTGTATTTGCGGATGCTGCGTCTGTCCCTGAAAACCTGAAAGATATCCATAAAAACTCCTTTGTGATGGCGATTAAATCATCCGGTAATGTTTGGCAAGAGACTGATAGCTGCGGTGTGCATCCAGATAGCGCGAATCTTCCTGATAGGTGGTCGGGTAGATCGGCGGTACCGGGCAATGGTTCAGCTCCCGATCCACATTGACAAAAGTGAAGAGACAGGAGTTGGAGAGGGCCTTGGTCGAGCGGTCCCGGCTGATGCGCTCGATGCTGGCCTCGACGCAGACGAAGCTGTCGTTGGTATATACGACCCGACTGGTAAAGTGCAGCTTGTCCCCCATCCTGACCGGGTGAAAGAAGTTGATCCGGTTTACCGCGGCGATGATCGATCGGTCGGGGGCCACCAGTTCGGAGCAGATGGCGGACAGTTCAAAGGCCCTGCGGATCAGGTAGCCGCCGAAGATGCGCTGCGGGACATATTCCTGTTCGGGATACATGCGCTCCCAGGCATCGGCCACCAGCCGTCCGGCTGTGGGACCGGAAAAACCGGGCTCCTCCTGGGCCTTGTGCAGCCGGGACAGGATCTCGTATTCCTCGCGACTGGGGGGTTCCAGCAGCGAAGCCTGCTGCTGGCGGTACTGTTCGCGTCCGGCCACGGCCTTGCGGGCACGTGCCTGTTCCAGTTCGTCACGGTACTCCAGCGGCGGCAGCGGCAGGCTTTCACCGGCAGATTCACCCCCCCGTGCCACCATCGTAAAATAACAGGAGGCGATATGGGTCAGCGGCTCACCGGCGTGCTCGACCCGGATGCCGATCTCCAGCGATGAGCGCCCGACATGATTGATGCGGGCATGAAAGATGATGTCCCGGTTCACATCGACGGCATGGCGCACCAGGATATTGTCGATGGCCGCAGTAACCACCTTGCCTTCAGGATAAAAACGGCGCACATAGGCCACGGCGGTCTGTTCGGCCATTATATCCAGCTCTTCCAGCAGCAGCCCGAAGCGGAAATTGCCCTCGATCGGTTCGTCCACCACCATGAAACGGCGGCGCAGAGCCGGGTCGGAAGACAGCGGCAGGGTCCGGTAACAGGATGTTTCTTCGGGATTGTTCATAAAATCCTCCCAGGCGTTTCTTTCCAGTATAAACCATTAAATGCCCGGGTAAAGTGCCGCTGAAGAAAGTTCTAATTCCGGTTCCGTATCAAGGGCAGGATTACATGTTCCGCCGGTACTTGCCGCCCACTTCATACAGGGCATGGGAAATCTGCCCCAGAGAGGCGTACTTGACCGTTTCCATCAGCTCGGCAAAGATGTTTTCGCCGGCCACGGCCACATCCTGCAGCCGCTTCAAGGCCGCCGGCGCCAGCTCCTTGTTCAGCTCCTGGAAGGCCCGCAGATTGCCGATCTGCTGCTCCTTTTCCTCGTGTGTGGCGCGGGCCAGTTCGCCCGTCACCTGATAACCCTCTTCGTCGGCCCGGGGATTGAGGAAGGTGTTGACCCCGATGATCGGCAGTTCTCCCGAGTGTTTCTTATGCTCGTACAGCATCGATTCATCCTGGATCCTGCTGCGCTGGTACTGGGTCTCCATGGCCCCCAGCACGCCGCCGCGCTGGTCGATGCGCTCGAATTCAGCCAGTACCGCTTCCTCGACCAGGTCGGTCAGTTCCTCGATGATAAAAGCGCCCTGCATCGGGTTCTCATTCTTCGCCAGTCCCAATTCCTTGGTGATGATCATCTGGATCGCCATGGCCCGCCGCACCGATTCCTCGGTGGGTGTCGTGACCGCTTCGTCATAGGCATTGGTGTGCAGCGAATTGCAGTTGTCGTTGATCGCCATCAGGGCCTGCAGGGTGGTGCGGATGTCGTTGAAATCCATCTCCTGGGCATGTAGCGAACGCCCCGAGGTCTGGATGTGGTATTTGAGCTTCTGGCTGCGCTCGTTGGCACCGTATTTATCACGCATGGTCACGGCCCAGATCCGGCGCGCCACCCGGCCGATCACCGTGTATTCCGGATCGAGGCCGTTACTGAAGAAGTAGGAGAGGTTGGCGGCAAAATCGTCGATATGCATGCCGCGCGACAGGTAGTACTCGACAAAGGTGAAGCCGTTGGAGAGTGTGAAAGCCAGTTGCGAGATCGGGTTGGCGCCGGCCTCGGCGATGTGGTAGCCGCTGATCGAGACCGAATAGTAGTTGCGCACCTGCTGCTCGATGAAATACTGCTGGATATCGCCCATCATCTTAAGGGCGAACTCGGTCGAGAAGATGCAGGTATTCTGCCCCTGGTCCTCCTTGAGTATGTCGGCCTGAACCGTGCCGCGCACCGTCTGCAGCGTGCAGGCCTTGATGGCGGCGTACTCATCCGGGTTCGGCTCACGTCCCTCCTTCTCCCGGAACAACTCCACCTGCTGGTCAATGGCGGCATTGAAGAACATGGCCAGCATCATTGGCGCCGGGCCATTGATCGTAATCGAAACGCTGGTGGAAGGTGCACACAGGTCGAAGCCGGCATACAGTTTTTTGACATCATTGACGGTGCAGATCGAAACACCGCTTTCACCTACCTTGCCGTAGACATCGGGCGGATAATCCGGGTCCTCGCCGTAGAGCGTCACGCTGTCGAAGGCGGTCGAAAGACGCTTGGCGCCGTCGTCCTGGCAGAGGTAGTGAAAGCGCTTGTTGGTCCGCTCCGGGGAACCCTCGCCGGCGAACTGGCGCTTGGGGTCCTCCTCAGCCCGTTTGAAGGGGAACACGCCGGACGTGTAGGGGAAAAATCCGGGCAGGTTCTCCTTCAGGCACCACTTGACGATCTCACCCCAGTCCTCAAAGTCCGGCACGCAGACCTTGGGGATGCGGGTGCCGGAAAGGGTGGTCGTGTAAAGTTCGCTGCGGATCTCCTTGTCACGGACCCAGGTAACCAGGGCCTCCCGGCGGTAGGAGGCCTTCAGCTCCGGCCAGCCGTCCAGGATCGCCCGCACTTCCTCACGCAGCTTTGCCTCGTAGGCTGCGATCAGCTTGTCCAGGTCGGCGCTGCTGCCGGCGCTGTCTGCCAGCATGGCCCGGGCACCCTTGAGCTGAAACAGGGAACGGGCCACCCCGGCCTGCTCGGCCGCTTGCCGGCGATAATTGCGTACCGCCAGCACGATCTCTCCCAGGTAATGAATCCGGTCGGGCGGGATGATGTATTTTTTGAGGCTCTCCCGCTCGCTGATCTCCAGACTGGACTGCCAGTCCAGCCCTTTCCTGGCATTGATGGCCGCGATGGCCGCCCGGTACAGCACGTTGGTGCCGGGGTCGTTGAACTGCGAGGCGATCGTGCCGAAGACCGGCAGCTCTTCGTCCGCCACCTCGAACAGGTTGCGGTTGCGGCGGTACTGTTTGCGCACGTTGCGCAACGCATCTTCGGCCCCCTTGCGGTCGAACTTGTTGAGCGCCACCAGATCGGCGAAGTCCAGCATATCGATTTTTTCCAGCTGGGTCGGCGCCCCGAACTCGCAGGTCATGACATACAGCGAAGCATCGCAGATACTGACGATTCCGGCATTGCCCTGGCCGATGCCAGAGGTTTCGACAATGATCAGGTCATAGCCGGCTGCCCGCACCACGTCGATCGCATCCTGGATCGCATCGGAAAGTTCGCTGCGGGAGTCGCGGGTGGCCAGCGAGCGCATGTAGACCCGCTCGGTGTTGATCGAGTTCATCCGGATGCGGTCCCCCAGCAGGGCGCCGCCGCTTCTCTGGCGGGATGGATCGACGGCCAGAATCGCCACGCTCTTGTCCGGAAAATCGCGGATGAAACGGCGCACCAGTTCGTCGGTAATCGAGCTCTTGCCGGCGCCGCCGGTGCCAGTGATGCCCAGCACCGGCACCTCGCGGCCCAGTGCGCGAATGCGCTCCCGCACGGTCCCGTAGCCCTGCGAATGCTCGTGCACGGCCTGCTCGGCCAATGTTATCAGCGTGTTGACGGCCCGCACGTCACGCTCCTTGAGTCGTCCGATTTCGACCTCCAGATCGCGCTCAATTGCGAAGTCGCACAACTCCATCATAAGGTTGATCATGCCCTGCAGTCCCATGCGCCGGCCGTCTTCGGGAGAGAAGATCTTGCTGACACCGAAAGCCTCTATTTCGGCGATTTCGTCAGGAACGATCACGCCCCCGCCGCCGCCGAAGACCCGGATATGCCCGGCTCCGCGCTCTTCCAGCAGATCGCGGATATACTTGAAGAAGGCGACATGACCACCCTGGTAGCAGCTGACCGCAATCCCCTGGGCATCCTCCTGAATGGCGGCGGTGACGATCTCCTCCACGGAACGGTTATGCCCCAGGTGGATCACCTCGGCGCCCGACGACTGAAGGATGCGGCGGATAACGTTGATGGTGGCATCGTGACCGTCAAACAGGCTGGTGGCGGTCACAAAGCGGACCTTGTTCTTGCTGCTGTATGTCTGGGGAGCGGTTACATGCATGGCTATCCTCCGGCTGATGATGACTGAACTATTTATTTAAC
>JACMKN010000010.1 GCA_014380135.1 Deltaproteobacteria bacterium | reverse complement strand
TCCACCCGATCCTGCATGACCCGCTTCTCCAGGCCGTTGACGATATTGTCCAGTTCGCGGGCGATGTTTCTCAGGGCTTTGGCCGTATCGGTCATGCCGTAGAAGGACTCCTCCAGGTAGGGCATGCCGTAGGTTTTCTGCATCTTCTTGGCCAGATTGGTCAACGATTTGGAACAGATGATGATGTTAAGCTTGGCCCGGTGGGCGTAGCGCAGCTCCTCGAATTTGGCGTCACCGCTGAAGCAGGACAGAACCTGGATCCCCAGCCGGTCGAAGAGCGGCAGCATGCCCCACAGGTCGCCGGCGATGTTGTACTCGCCGATCAGGTTGATCGGGTACTCACCCAGCAGCGGCGGCTCGGTCGTGCCGATCACATATTTGAAGAGGATCTCGCCGGCCAGCCGGTTGCCGATGTTCTTGTCGCCGATGAAACCGGGGGTATTGACCGGGATTATCGGTATGGATACTTTTTCCGACGCCGCCGTGCAGACCGCCTCCACATCGTCGCCGGTCATGGCGGTCACGCAGGTGGCATAGACGAAGATAGCCCGGGCCTGATCCTTATAACGTTCCGCCAGATCCAGGATGGCCTTGTAGAGTTTCTTCTCGCCGCCGAAGATGACGTCGTTTTCCAGCATCTCGGTGGTGAAGCCGCGCCGGTAGAGCTGCGAGTCGCTGGAGCGGGCGCCGCGGTTATCCCAGGAATTGCCGGCGCAGGCGATCGGTCCATGTACCAGATGGATCACGTCGGTGATCGGCATCAGCACCACCCGCGCGCCATCGTAGGCGCAGGAGCGCTCGGTGCCTTCGCCCGGCTCGGATTTCTTGCAGAACTTGGGCGCACCCTTGTCGTTGGTTTCGCAGTCGCTTACATCGTAATAATCGGGCTTTGCCATAGTTTGTCTCCAGGTCTGTCAACCGCGAATTAAAATGGCGCCGCATGTTCATTATTTATGAACGTGGCTGGCGCCGTTGCCATTGCTCACAGGTGCAACATGGATTGCTGCGGTTACACCTTCAATTAGCATGTGCTGTGCCAACTCGTAGCCACAGCATAACATACCGTAAAAGTTCATCTTTCATTCCTTGCAGATCGAGACCGCAGCGATTAATGCCTTTTTTTTATGCACATTTTACCCGTCAGCCCCTAAAAGATTAGAAATCTGCTTGCATCCCCGTAATAATTACGGTAAATTTTTGTTTTTATTCGTTATTTCAAAAAGATATGGGAGGAATTTCGTGAGAAACCGCACAACGTTCGCACAGTATTTGTTCTGCCTGATAGGTCTGCTTCTGCTGTGTCCCGGTATCTGCACGGCAATGGACACGATCAGCATCAATGGTTCCGGCAGTGCCCTCGACATGATGAAACCGATGATCGCGGCCTATCAGAAAAACAACAAAGACGTACGCATCATCATGGAGAAACCGCTGGGCAGTTCCGGTGCTGTCAAGGCCCTGCTGGCCGGCGCCCTGGACATGGTACTGAGCAGTAAACCACTCAAGCCGGAGGAGACGGCCAAGGGTGCTCAGCAACAGCTGTACGGCAGAACGCCCCTGGTCATGATCGCTGAAAAGAAAGTCCGCAAGGGAGATATCACCACAAAGGAACTTGAAGATATCTACACCGGCAAAAGCAGCAGCTGGCCAAACGGAGAAGCCATCCGGCTGGTTCTGCGCCCCCGCGAAGATGTGGACAGCAAGATTCTGAGCGCTCTTTCCCCCGGCATGGCACACGCCATGGATGAGGCCCGCTCCCGGCCCGGCATGATCGTCGGAGTCACCGATCCCGAGGCCTATTCAATCGTTTCAAAGACACCCGGTGGGCTGGGAGCAACCGGCATGACCAGCATCATCGCCGAAAAACTTCCGGTTGCTTCACTGAAGCTGAACGGAGTCACGGCATCACCGCAAGCTTTGGCCAGCGGCGCCTATCCGCTCTCCAAGGAAATCAGCATTGTCACGACCCCCGGAACGCCACCTGCTGCCCATAAATTAATCAGCTTCATGCTCTCTCCGCCAGGACGCGCCATTGCCGGTAAGACCGGCGTTCTTGTGACTACGGGAGCAGCGGCACACAAATGAGTCAAGTGAACCCTTCTCTGCAGCACCTGACCCTTGTCATTGGCTGGGGCATCTCCTCACTGATTGCGGTGCTGGCCCCGGCGGCCTTTTATTGGGTTTCTTATCAAAGCCTGCAGAGTGTACTCGCATCCCAGACAGAACTGACCGCCGGCAGTGTGAACGGCATTATCCTTTCCAATCCGAAGATGTGGCGTTTTGAGGAGATCAGGCTTTCGGAGCTGCTGGAGCGACAGACGTACGACAAGATCCCGCAGACATCACAGATCCTTGGCACAGCGGGCGAAGTGCTTGCCAAAAGCAGTGCAACCGTACCTGCGCCGGCAGCAGTACACGCTCGCTTCATTCACGATGCAGGCGTCGTGGTTGGCCGTATCGAGGTATCCCGCTCACTGCGCCCCCTGCTGCAAAGAACGGCCATAGTCGCCTTTTTTTCAATCATCACGGGGTCAATCCTTTTTTTCGTTTTCCGCAAGCTGCCGTTACGGGCCATCGCAACAGCATTCCGAACGCTGGAGGTGAGTGAAAAAAGATATCGTTCGCTCTACGAAACCATGAAAGAGGGCATGGCTCTGCACCGGGTGGATTTTGACGGAAACGGAGACTTTTCCTCCCTCACCGTGATCGATGCCAACCCCAGTTGCGCAGCCATGTTCGGCAGCGGCCTGACCAGGTTTATCGGAAACGACAGTTTTGCGATGTTTGGAGATACCTTCCGGGAATACCTCTCCGAAATGCTGAAGGTTCTTGATCAGGGCACTTCCATTTCATTCGAGCTGCACATGCCGGACACCGGCAATTACTACGACGTGCAGGCCTTTTCTCCCGACCGGGGCCTGATCGCGACCCTGTTCGAAGACATCACCGAGAGCAGAAAATCGGAACAGCAGATTCAGAAGATGGCCTATTTTGACACCCTGACCGGGCTTCCCAACCGGGCCCTCTTTTATGACCGCATCAACCAGGCCATTGCCCTCGCCAATCGGGATAAAGCCAACCCGGCGGTGCTTTTCCTCGACATGGATCACTTCAAAAACATCAATGACACCCTGGGACATTCCACCGGAGATCAACTGCTGATCGAGGTCGCCCAGCGCCTGAGTCAACACATCCGCTCCTGCGACACACTGGCCCGCCTGGGTGGAGACGAATTTGTCGTTGTCATCACACAGCTCGGCAAGCAACTGGACGCAACCTGCTTTGCCCAGAAACTGATTGACTCGTTTCTGGCTCCCTTCCACATCATGGGAAATGAACTGCATATTACGGTCAGTATCGGTATCGCACTGTTTCCCAATGATGGCACCACTGCGGAAACGCTCATCAAACATGCTGATATGGCGATGTATTCCTCCAAAGAAACCGGCCGCAATGCCTATAATTTCTTTTCCCCGGTCATGAACCAGAAAGCACTCATGCGCATGGAGAACGAGACCGGGCTGCGCCATGCACTGGAGCGCAATGAGTTCTTCATCGAATTACAGCCGATCATATGTGCCCGGACCCGGACGGTTGTGGCCGCCGAAGCGCTTGTGCGCTGGAATCATCCCACCCGCGGCAGGGTTCCGCCGGTCGAGTTCATATCCCTGGCGGAGGAAACGGGGCTGATTCTTCCCCTGGGAGAATGGGTGCTGCGCACGGTCTGCAGCACCATGAAAGCCTGGAATGACGCCGGTCTCCCACCGATCAGATATTGTGTCAACGTATCCAGCCGACAGATAGAGCAGCAGAACTTTACCGAGATTGTCCGCACCGTCCTGCGAGAAACGGGCGCCAATGCCGCCCAGCTCGAAATCGAGCTTACCGAAAGCTGCCTGGTCACGAACATCGACCAGAATATCTCGGACGTATTCGGGATGAGGGAGTGGGGTATCGCCATTGCCATTGACGACTTCGGCACCGGCTACTCGTCACTGGGCTATATAAAAACCCTGCCCATCGATCACATCAAGATCGACCGGTCGTTTGTCACGGATATCAGTTCGAATGTTCAGGATCAGGCCATCGTGGAAGCTATCATTGCCATGTCGCAAAAACTCGGCATTCGAAATATCGCCGAAGGGGTCGAGACATGTGAACAGCTGGAATTTCTGCAGGGACAGGGATGCAATGAAATTCAGGGGTATTATTTCCATCGCCCCCTTCCTCCGGATGACTTCGAGAAGCTGTTGAGAACACAGGGGGAATTACCGGCGGGATGACACTGCATTCACTGCAGCGAATCAAGTCATCATAAACAAGAGGTATCTGTCCGATATCGTTATCCGTTGTATAACCATAAGCATACCGCGCCCTGCTTTCCAGGTTTAATCCGCCAAGGCCACAATCTTGAGCACCGCATCCCGCAGCACCGACAGCCGGTACGGTTTCTGGATGAAGCCGGCCAGCCCCTTGCCGACAAACTTCTGCGTGACCTCCTGCTCATTGTAGCCGCTGCTGATGATGACCCTCACGTCCGGTTTCAGCCGCCGCAGTTCGCGGAAGGTCTGTTCACCGTCCATGTGCGGCATCGTCAGATCCAGAATCACGAAGTTGATATCAGGGTTGGACTTGAAAATTTCCAGCGCCTCGCGACCGTC
>JACMKN010000115.1 GCA_014380135.1 Deltaproteobacteria bacterium | reverse complement strand
GTACTGGGAGTTCTGATCTTCGTTCATGAACTGGGGCACTTTCTGTTCGCCAAGATGCTGGGTGTCAGCGTAGAAAAATTTTCGCTCGGCTTCGGTCCCAAGCTGTTCGGTAAAAAAATCGGCGAAACGGAATATCTGCTCTCGGCCTTCCCATTGGGAGGCTATGTCAAGATGTTTGGCGAAGGCGGTTTTATTGAAGGCGGAGAGTCGCATCATCCGCCCGCAGGTGAAGAGACCGCAGCGACCAAAACGGCTGAACCGGTTATGCGTGCACTGACCGAAGAAGAAAAGTCGCGCTCCTTCGCCCACAAGCCGGTGCTGGCCCGCATCGCCATCGTCATGGCCGGTCCCGTATTCAACCTGATCTTCGCCTGGCTGATCTTCATCGTGCTCTGCATGACAGGCGTTCCGACCATAACCGCCAAAATTGGTGAGGCTCTCAAAGATAAACCGGCTGCCAGGGCCGGTGTTCAGAAAGACGATGTCATCACCTCCATCGACAAGAAACCGATCAAGCGCTGGGAGGAGATTGCCGATGGGGTTGCGGCCAGCAAGGGAAATACTCTGTCACTGTCGGTAAAACGCGGCGGACAGGAACTTGCTTTCTCTATAACCCCGGAACCGCGCGTCTCCAAGAACCTGTTTGGTGAGCAGGTTAATGGTTACGCCATCGGTGTCGCCTCGGCCGGTGAGGTCGTGACGGAATACTACAACCCCTTTCAGGCTGTCATCAAAGGAACCGAACAGACCTGGAAGGTCATAGACATTACGATCATGTCTCTGGTCAAGATGGTACAGCGGGTCGTACCGATGGACAGCGTCGGCGGGCCGATCATGATTGCCAAGATGGCTGGTGAGCAGGCCTCGGCCGGCGGCGCCAGTTTTCTGGCTTTCATGGCGCTGCTTTCGATCAACCTGGGAGTGCTGAACCTGCTGCCGGTGCCGGTGCTGGACGGCGGACATCTGCTGTTTTATTTCCTGGAGCTGATCTTCCGTCGCCCTGTGCCGCAAAAGGTTCGCGAATACGCCCAGCAGATCGGGATGGTGCTGCTGTTGGGACTGATGGTATTGGCCTTCTACAACGATATCATCAGGTACTTTGTGACCCGTCAGGGATAGTTTCCGCCGTGCCGTACATATCGGCCTGATCCTAAAATCGCCGCATCATTGACAGGGGTTAGTTCTTTGGCAGGGTGCGGTGATTTTGTTGTGGATTGTTGGAGGAGCATCCAATTTAAAATCAGAATGGAGCGTGCAGCATGGAGACTTTAAAGGCGATCAGTACCAGGCGCAGTGTCCGCAAGTTTTCAGATCGTCAGGTGGAGTCAGACAAACTTCATGCGATTCTGGAAGCGGCCATGATGGCGCCTTCCTGGGCCAATCTGCAGTGCGTACGCTTTGTGGTCGTAAAAGACCCGGCCACCAAACGCAGAATCAGTGAGCTCTCTTATGTTGACTCGTTTTTTGCGGCCAGGGGCTACAAAAGCAATCCTTCGCAAGTTGCGCTGGCCGAAGCACCGCTGGTGATTGTGGCCTGTGCGCTGCCCAACCAGTCCGGCGATATTCGGGGGCAGCAGTATTACATGACCGATGTGGGACTGGCGGCAGAAAACCTGATGCTGGCAGCCCACGACCTGGGATTGGGCAGCGTCTTTGTGAGCATCTTCGAGGAGAAACCGCTGGCTGACCTGTTGGGTATTCCGGCCTACATCAGTGTCGTCGGTCTTTTTCCGCTCGGCTATCCCCAATGCGAGGCATCCTGCGCACCTCCTCGCAAGCCTCTGGAAGAGACCGTCTTCTACGACCGATGGCCCGGATAACGGCAGGTTCAGAGTAAACCGCAAACGGTCGCGGCGATGGCTTTTTAACAGCAACAGGAGACAACATGCCGAAACCCGTTACAATCAGTTATTTGCTGGCCAGCGCCGCGGTTTTCTTTGTCCTGCTTTTCCACCTGGTTCCGGCAGTGTTCGCCGGTCTGGCCGTATATGTTCTGACCCTCAAACTTTCCGGCCATCTTCCCAAAAACATGAACCGGGTTGCCCGTCAAGTCGCCCTGGGTGTCGTCGTCATCTGCGTAATGACCTGTCTGACAGGTGTGGGTGCGGCTGTCTGGTCATTCATCGGCAGCAGCCAGGGCATCGGTGCGCTGCTGACAACGGTTGTCGAAACTCTGGGCACCCTGCGCCGGACCTTGCCGTCATCCGTCGCGGATGTGCTGCCGACGACAATCGAGGGGTTGCGTCATCAACTGGCCGAGCTATTGAGCGAACATGTCCAGAAAATATCGGTGGTGGGTTTTGACAGTTTAAAGGTGTTTGCTCATGTTTTGCTGGGCATGGTTATCGGTGGCATGGCTGCCCTGCACCACTTCAAGGAACATCACCAATTGCCGCCCCATACCGCGGCGCTGCGCTCCCGATTACGGGCGCTTGTGATCGCGTTTGACAAGGTTGTATTGGCTCAGGTCAAGATATCAGCCATCAACACAGCCTGTACCGCCATCTACCTGCTGGTGATTCTGCCGCTCTTCGGCATACACCTTCCGATGACCTCGCTATTGGTTCTGCTTACTTTTGCCGTGGGAATGCTGCCGGTGGTCGGCAATCTTGTTTCGAATACCTTTATCGTGGTCATCAGTCTCGGGGTTTCGGGGGGAGTGGGGATTGCTTCGCTGATATTCCTGGTTTTGATCCATAAGGCGGAATATTTCATGAATGCCAAGATCGTCGGCAGCGAGGTTCAAGCTACCGCCTGGGAACTGCTGAGTGCCATGCTGCTGCTGGAATCCGCCTTTGGAGTCGCCGGCCTGGTAGCCGCTCCGGTCGTGTACGCCTGGTTGAAGGCGGAAGTCAAGGATCAAGGCGTGATTTAGCTGCAATTCAGATGATCCATGCCACTGGAGATAAGCCCATGACACCAAAGCAAGCTGGCACGCAAAGCGGTAACTATACCGGCAAGGATGCCCCCCTGAAAATTCTCGCGATCGATACGTCCACCTCAATGGCCACCGCAGCGATAACTATTGATGAAAGAATTGTTGCCGAATCTGCCTTCAGTACCGACCGCACCCTTTCGGTTCGATTGATCCCGGAAATCGAACGTATGCTGGCTTTTGCAGAAATTGATATGGCCGACATAGACCTTTTCGCCGCCTCGATCGGACCCGGTTCCTTCACCGGCGTGCGGGGAGGGGTGGCGACGATTCAAGGCCTGGCACTGGCCACCGGCAAGCCCTGTGCCGGATACTCGTCACTGGCCCTGCTGGCCATGAATCTTCCCTTTGCGTCATCTCCGGTCTGCACATTGCTGGATGCCCGCAAGAGCGAAATCTACGCCGGGCTGTATGACGTTTCATCCCACATTCCCGTTCCAATAATCAGTGATTGCGTCATGCCGCCGGCCGGCTTTTTTGAGCTGATCCGTTCCACGACCGATCAACCGGTCATCTTTGCTGGGGACGGTGTCCTGCGTTATCACGAAAGCATTGTCAGTTTTTTCGGCGAGCAAGCTATCATCGCCCCCTTCACACAGCATACGCCCCGCGCCGCCAATGGTGCCCTGCTGGCATTGCATGTCTTCCGGAGGGGTGAGCAGGTGTCTCCGTCCGGGCTGCTGCCGGTATACCTGCGTGCCTCCGATGCCGAGATCAATCGCCAGCCGAAATTGTCAAGTGGTCATACAACTATTTAGTTAGAGTGAACACGTTTAATTCTAATAAATATAGCTTGTATACGCTATTTATCCTGCTATAATCCCCTAAATTTCATCCGATGGAGCGTACACCATGAACATTCATGAGTATCAGGCCAAGGAAATTCTGAACAGTTACGGCATCCCGATTCCGCGGGGCAGGGTGGCGCTGACCTCCGACCAGGTTGAGCGGGCCGCCAAGATGATGGGGGGGCGCTGCGTGGTCAAGGCCCAGATCTATGCCGGCGGGCGCGGCAAGGCGGGGGGAGTCAAGCTGGTGCACTACCCGGAACAGGCCCAGGAATACGGCAAGGAGTTGTTCGGCCGTACGCTGGTCACCAACCAGACCGGCCCGGAGGGGTTGAAGGTCCGTCGCATCCTGGTGGAAGAAGCGGTCGAGATCGCCCGCGAATTCTACCTTTCGATCACACTCGACCGTGAAACCTCGCGCTATATCCTGATCGCCTCGGCCGAGGGGGGCATGGATATCGAAGAGGTGGCCAGCAAGAGCCCTGAAAAGATCCACACGCTCCAGATCGACCCCTTCACCGGACTGCGACCATATCAGGCCCGCAAGATATCCCTGGCGCTGGGATTGACCGGATCGGTCTGCGAAGACTGCGTCGAACTGCTGATGAACCTGTATCGCGCCAGCCAGGAAAAGGACTGCGCGCTGGTGGAGATCAACCCGCTGGTGGTCACCAAAGCAGGCTGGCTGATGGCCATGGACGCCAAGATCACCTTTGATGACAATGCGGTCTATCGTCACCGCGAGTACCCAGACATGATGGATTACTCTCAGCTTGATCCCCTGGAAATCACCGCCGGCAAATACGATCTGGCCTACATCAAACTGACCGGTTCCATCGGCTGCTTGGTCAACGGCGCCGGGCTGGCCATGGCGACCCTGGATGTTCTCAAGGAGTGCGGCGGCGAACCGGCCAACTTCCTGGACGTAGGGGGCGGAGCCACCCGCGAGAAGGTGGCCGAAGCCTTCCGGATCATTCTGCAGGACCAGGACGTCAAGGGAGTGTTTGTCAATATCTTCGGCGGTATCATGCGCTGTGACGTGATTGCACACGGCATCATCGAGGCGGCCGGCGAGGTCAACTGTACGCTGCCGATCGTAGTCCGCATGGACGGCAGCAAGGTCGAAGAGGGTAAAAAGCTGTTGCGTGAATCGGGCCTGAATGTTCAGGTTGGCGACAACCTGGGGGATGCTGCTGCGCGGATCGTGAAAATGCTGGGATAGGTCGTGCAAGGGTGATCCTTGTGGTAGCCCGTCATGGGCAAATACAAGATTTGCCCCTACAGAAATCAGACAAAATGGAGACAGCATTTATGTCCATACTACTCAATAAAAACTCAAGAATCCTCGTGCAAGGCATCACCGGACGGAGCGGCCTGTTTCATACCCAGCAGTGCCGGGAATACGGCGCCAACATCGTGGCTGGCGTCACACCCGGCAAAGGCGGCATTCATATCGAGGGCATCCCGGTCTTCAACACCGTGGCCGAGGCCGTCAAATACACCCAGGCCAATGTTTCGATGATCTTCGTGCCGCCTCCCGGCGCAGCCGATGCGATCCTGGAGGCCGCCGACGCAGGCATTGAGCTGGCGGTCTGCATCACCGAAGGCATTCCGGTGCGCGACATGGTACCGGT
>JACMKN010000114.1 GCA_014380135.1 Deltaproteobacteria bacterium | reverse complement strand
CCCATGCGCGGCACCAGATCCAGCGGGAAGGTGCCGGCCCGGTAGTGCTCGCGGACGGAGGGGAGGAACTCCCGCTCCACGAAAGAGCGGGCCGTGTCGCGCACCAGGCGGGCCTCCGGGCTCAGCTCGGACTCGATGTCGTAGTAATCGATACTCTTGAACATCTGACCTCCTGCGGCGTTCAGTTTCAAGTTTCGGGTTGAACGTTTCAAGTTGCAATCGAACCTGAAACATGAAACTTGAAACATGAAACATGAAACTCGCACCTATTTGTCGATCTGGGCCTTTTGCAGCCGGCCGCTGAAGTCCCGGTAGATCACCTTGACCCGGCTGAAGAAATCGATGGCGCCGCCCCGGCCGCCAGCCTCGGGATGGCCCGAGCCCGAATGCCGCCAGCCGCCGAAGGGGAGCTGGACCTCGGCCCCGATGGTGGAGGCGTTGACATAGACGATGCCGCTGGCCAGATCCCGTTCGGCCCGGGCGGTCTGGTTGACGTCGCGGCTGTAAATGGACGAAGAGAGGCCGAAGGGGATGTCGTTGGCGATGGCGATGGCCTCGTCCAGTGCTGCGCAGGAGATGACGCTTACCACCGGTCCGAAGATCTCTTCCCGGGCGATGCGCATGTTCGGAGTGACTCTGCTGAAGACCGTGGGGGCGATGAAGAAGCCCTGGGCCAGTTGGCCGTCGGCGACCCTTAGGCCGCCGGTTACGAGCATCGCACCTTCCTGTCGGCCGATGGCGATGTAGTTGAGGACCTTTTGCCCCTGGGCCTCGTTGATCAGAGGCCCCACCTGGGATTCGTCCTTCAAGCCGTTGCCGAGCCGCAACCGTTCGGCCCGTTCGGCCAAAAGCGCCACAAAACGGTCGTAGACCTGCTCATGCACGATCAGGCGGCTGGCGGCGGTGCAGCGCTGGCCGCTGGTGCCGAAGCCCCCCCAGAGCGCCCCTTCCAGGGCCAGTTCCAGGTCGGCGTCGTCCATGACGATGATGGCGTTCTTGCCCCCCATCTCCAGGGCCAGGGGGCGGTGCAGGGCGGCCAGCCGCCGCTCCAGATGTTCTCCGACGGCACAGGAGCCGGTAAAGGAGCCGGCGTCCACGTCGGGATGGGCCAGCAGGTACTCGCCAGCCTCCCGGCCCGGCCCGCAGACCAGATTGACCACGCCGGGAGGGATGCCGGCCTCTTCCAGGATGCCCACCAAGGCCGCCGCGCAGGCCGGTGTCTCCGAGGAGGGCTTGAGTACGACGCTGTTGCCGCAGATCAGGGCTGCGAAAAGCTTCCAGGCCGGGATGGCGATGGGAAAGTTCCAGGGGGTGACCAGGGCCACAACCCCCAGCGGCTCGCGAACGCTCTTGCAATCCTTGTCCGGCAGTTCAGAGGGGACGGTTTCTCCCTGCAGTCGGCGGCCTTCACCGGCCATGTGGAAGGCGATGTCGATCGCCTCCTGCACATCGCCCAGACCCTCGGCGAGCACCTTGCCCATCTCCCTTGTGACCAGTTCCCCCAGCCGTTGTTTGTTTTTGCGCAGCAGTTCCCCGGCCCGGAACAGGATCTCGCCCCGCCGGGGAGCGGGCATCAGGCGCCACTCCGGAAAGGCCGCCCTGGCCGCCACCACGGCCCGGTCCACATCTGCCGGTCCCGAGAGTGGCGCTTCGGCAATCGTATCGCGGTAATCGGCCGGGTTGCGACTGGCAAAGCGCCTGCCATCAACGGCATCCGACCAGCTGCCGGCGATGAAATTTTTGATCAGCTTGGGCATGATAACCCCCTTGGATACTCCATGCATATAAGGATACCAGATTTTAGCTGCAGAGCCAGGCCATGGGACAATCGGATAATGCATCTGTGTCCCGGTCAGTTCCCCGACCCGGAGAGGCTGGTCAATATGACGGATCTTGGAATGGATTGTATTCCTATTTGCCGAGAGAGCAACTTCTATAATAACAAACTATAATTATAAGCATGCAAGGAAGTGCTTTGGAGAATCTTTTGATTGGGAAATCCGGTTTTTGAGAGGGGAGGGGGTATGTCAGGAGGAGCTATGTTTCACAATCACCGGGGAATGAATTCCCCGGCTGCCGGCATTTTGTCCCTGCAGGACGTAATCATAAGCCAGATACGGCCTGCTATACTTTGGATAATTGGCGTTCATGCCAGCGGCGGGCCGAGTCGATTTCCTGCATGACGCCTCGAACATCGGCCGGATTGTGGTTCTGCTCAACACGGCCGGTCAGTTCCTTCACGGGGCTGAGCTTGCCGCTCGTGTAGAGTTTCCAGATCTCGTTGCCATAGTCGCTGGCCAGAAGTTCGGGGGCGAAACGGCCGAAGTAGGCGGTCATGTTTTCCACGTCCCGCTGGAGCATACGGCTGGCGTTGTTGTTACCGGCGGCATCGACGGCTTGGGGCAGGTCGATAATGACCAGCCCGTCGCTGCCGGCGAGCACATTATACTCGGACAGATCGCCGTGGACGAGTCCGGCGCAGAGCATGAGGACAATCTGTGCGATCATCCCACGGTGATATTCCCTGGCTTGCTCCGCCGTAAGCTTCAGATCGTTGAGCCTCGGAGCGGCATCGCCATTGGCATCTACCACCAGTTCCATCAGCAGCACCCCCCCGAAGTAGTTGATTATCCGCGGTACGCGCACTCCGGCATCGGCAAGTCGGCGCAAGGCATCCACCTCGGCGTTCTGCCAGGCTCCCTCCTGCTCTTTCCGCCCATACTTGCTGTTCTTCTCCATGGCGCGCGCCTGGCGACTGTTTCTCCCTTTGCGCCCTTCCTGATATTGGGCCTGCCGACTGAAGCTGCGATTGTCGGCTTCCTTGTATACCTTGGCGCAGCAAATCTCGCCCTTGGAGCGAACCACGTAGACTTCGGCTTCCTTGCCGCTCATGAGCTGGTAGACGACTTCATCTACGAGGCCGTTGTAAACTAACATTTCAAAACTTTTAGGTATTTTCATATGCTTTTTTTTACCATAGCCTCGCCATTTATTTTCAAACTGTTCCAGCGGGGGAATACATTGCGGTGGATAGCGATGAAAGAATCCGGGGAAAACCGATTTGAGGAGATTGAAATAACTCACAGGCACAATGCTATCATAAAAAACTGATTTCTGCTTACGCTGAAATCAGTTTTTTAGATAATTAATAATCCAGGCGGTACAATCCGGCAAGAATACGGTATATGTCGAGCCGCACCGTAGCTGGTGTATTGCCGTGGGTCATAGGCTAGGCTGCAAGCTTGATTTGTTTGTCCGAAGCGAGAATGATCTGCTCGTCCTCCATGGTCACTGCATGAGCACTATGCTCGACTAACTCATACAGACGAAGATAGCGGTCCACATTTGAGGGGTGCCCTGTTTTTCTGCCGAAATAGGTTCCGGTCTGCTGGAAGACTTCGGTAGCCACCTGGTCGTCGTATATCGCAAAGTCGCAGGAGCTGTTTGTATCGCGGCCATTGATATTGCTGGCTGTCGTGGAAACTTCATCCCGGAAGGCAATCCGGATGTCGATGTTGTCAAGATATTGGGTCATCAGGATTTTTTGAACATCCGGATCACTCATTTCCTCGCGACCCATGACAAAAATGCGCGTGAT
>JACMKN010000113.1 GCA_014380135.1 Deltaproteobacteria bacterium | reverse complement strand
GGCAGATTGAGCTGCATCTTGGAGAATTCGTCGCTGACGGACACCGCCATGAAAACCGCAAATCCGGTGCAGACCACCAGCGTGAGAGTGAATACGATCAGAATTCCGTAGAGCCGCCTGACCCCCTTCCGCTCCAGAAAGGCCACTGCAGGATTGAGAATGTAGGCCAGCGCAAAGGCGATAAACAACTGCAGAAAAACGGCGGAAGTGTAATAGAGCGCTGTTGCGGTCAGAACCAGCAGCAACAGAGCAACTGTCAGGAGGATTTTTGAGCTTTTTGGCATGGGAATTTATTACCACCGAAAAGCCCCCCGAGCATTCTGCTGCGGGGGACCTGTTTGAGGAAACTACTGGTGCAACCGGAAGGAGCCATCCGCCGAGGTGATCGTGGAGATGGCGTGTTTGTAGATCAGGATATCACCGCTGGAGTCGAGCAACACCGAGAAGTTGTCGAACGACTTGATGAACCCTTCCAGCTTGTCGCCCGACATCATGAGAACCGCTACCCGCACCCTTTCTTTGCGGGCCTGGTTGAGATACTGGTCCTGAATATTGAAAGGTGCTTTAGCCATTTGTTTACGCCTCCCGTCTTTCAAAAAATTCAATTACATGCTGTAAAATATTAGCAAATTTTTCCGGATATTCAAACCATATTATATCCGGGTCCGCCTTGAACCAGGTCAGCTGACGCTTGGCATAATGCCGGGTATCGCGTTTTATCAGACAAATGGTTTCCTCCAGCGTCTGTTCTCCCAGAATGTGGGCAGTAGATTCCTTGTAACCGATTGAACGCATGGCTTTCAAATCAGGCCCGAAACCGGCCGCCAGCAGTCCGCGCACTTCATCCAGAAGGCCCTCGGCCAGCATCCGCTCAACACGCTGCTCGATACGCCGGTACAGTTCTACCCGCTCGACCGAAATTCCGATCTGCAGAGTGTCGTAGCGCCGCGCGGAAAAGGAGTGTTCCTTTTGATAGCGGGAAAGCGGGATGCCGGTCAACTGCTGCACCTCCAGGGCGCGGATGATGCGCACCAGATTATTGGGGTGCAGTCCGGCAGCCAGTTCCGGATCCACCAGGCGCAGCTTTTCCAGCATGGCCGCGTTGCCAAATCGACCGGCCTCTTCCTGCAATGCAGCCCGTATTTCACCGGCTCCGCTGGGAGAATCCACCAGTCCCTTCAGCAGGGCGCGGATGTAGAGGCCGGTACCACCGACGACAATAACCCGCTTGCCACGCGCGATGATATCCTGAATGGCGTCGTCGGCCGCCCCGGCAAAATCGGCCGCTGAGAAAAGCTCATCCGGATCAACGATGTCGATCAGATGGTGGGGAATTTCGGCGCGCTGTTCAGGGGTCGGCTTGGCGGTGCCTATGTCCAGACCGCGGTAGACCTGCATCGAGTCGGCATTGATGATCTCGGCATCCAGTTCACGGGCCAGACGCAGGGCCAGGTCACTCTTGCCGGAGGCGGTCGGGCCGCAGATGATCAGGAGTTTGTGGAGGATTTGAGGTGTCTTCATTGAGTTATGTCTTGTCCCAAGATTATATTTTGCAGCAGTTTGTTGCGCAGTCATCTTGACTGCAATGGGGTTGCAGTTCGGAGAAGGCCCTGTTCACGAAATTTCACCAGCAGTTCCTGCCCGCCGGGCGAGTTGAAAAAACTACGGATGGTATTTGCCGCACGGCTATCGGCAGCAGAGAGGGCTGTCAATCGTTCCTGCCCGGCGACCAGCAGCGCATCCAGGGAGGCGAATTGCCGTGCCAGACGCGGTACCGTCTTCGGTCCGACACCGGGAATGCCCAGGGCGGCAACAAAGCGGAAAGAGTCCAAATGACCGGCGGCACGGATTGCCACAGTTAATCGTCGCGCCCTTTCCGTACCGAATCCGGGCAGGGTAGCCACTTGCTCCGCTTTCAGCAGAAACAGGGATGGCAGATCTACAACCAGTCCGGCTTCAACCAACTTTTGCAGGCGTTTTTTCCCTAGGCCCGCAATATCAAGCCCCGACTTCGAGACAAAATAAGCAACCCTGGCCAGGAACTGATTCCGACAAACGGGTGAGTCGTGCAGGCAAGCATCCAAGGCTGCTTCCGGTATCTGCGTCGTTGCCGCTCCGGCATCCGGATTGCGATCTGCTCGCCCTACCACCTCCAGTATCTGGGGGATCACGTCTCCCACCAGCGCAACCACCACCTGATCTCCAGCCGCAATATTCAGACGGGCAACTTCGGCAGCATTTTGCAGCGAAACCCGTGAAACCTGCACACCAGCGAGACGCACCGGCACAAGCTCGGCAATGGGCGTACGGCGGCCAGTGCGGCCGACCATCCAGCGAACGTCCCGCACCTGAGTCAGGGCGCTCTCCGGCGGAAATTTCCAGGCCGCCGCCCAGAAAGGCGCACGTCCGCCCTCCCCCAACTGCTGCCGCAGAGACAGATCATCCACTTTCACCACAATCCCGTCCATGGCAAATGGCTGCTGATCCCGGTTTGCCAGATAGGCAAGATAAACGGCCCGGACTTCGGCAAAGGTTCGCACCGTGTGAATCTGCTCAAAAACGACCGGAAAGCCCCACTCCGAGAGCAACTGCAGTGCCGCCCGGTCGGAGCGCAGGCCGCCTCCGACCGAAGCGCCGGTCACCAGTCCAAAGGGAAACAGACGAAGAGCCGCCAAGGCTGCCGGGTCCGGTTTTTGTGCTTGCAAGACCCCGGCAGCCAAATGACGCGGGGTGGCATATTTTTCTGCTGCAGTTACCACTCGATGGTTCTGCAGAAGCGGCAGATTTGCATAGACTTCGCCACGAACCACCACTCTATCAGGATAAGTACCGGACAAGATGTGTGGAATACCCCGGATTTCGCGAACCCGCTCCGTAACCTCCTCACCGAAACTGCCGTCCCCGCGCGTCGAAGCCGAAACCAGACGACCGGCATCATAAATCAGCTCCACCGGCAGACCATCTACCTTGGGCTGAACCAGCAAAGACACTTCTCCGAATGCCGCAATCCTCTTCAGCAGCGCTGCCACCGCCTCCGGACCGCCAGTGGATGATAAACTGAGCATCGGGCGTTCGTGCGGCACCTTCCGAGAACCAACACCCGCAACACCGCCCACCCGCTTGGTCGGCGAGTCCGCGGCAACCAGCGCAGGAAAGCATTCCTCCAGCCGAACCAGTGCTGCAAACAGCCGGTCATACTCGGCATCACTGATAACCGGCTGCGCTTTTTCATAATAAAGTCGATTGTGGTAACGGATAGCGTTTCCCAGGGTAACCATCCGTTGACTGGCGTCAGAGGCAGAAATATCCGGACAGGCGCGGGACAGTGCCGGGAGGCAGAACGTTGAAACCAGCAAAAGGAACAGAAGGAGAGTAACGGTGCGGAGCATCTTCCCCGGTACGGCAAAAGAGCATTCAACAGCAACTATCATGTCCGTTTGAAGATCTTTTCCAGCTCGGCCAGGGTAACAACATGCGAAACAGGGCGGCCGTGCGGACAGCTGGCGGCGAAGTCGGTTTCGTCCATGCTGTGCAGCAGCTCCCGCATCTGGCGGATTTCAAGAGCATGAACTCCCCGCACAACCGAGTGGCAGGCGATCCGGGAGAGCAGCTCATCCAGCGCATCCTGGAAAGCGGCGCTGGTGCCGAGCCCGGCCAGATCGGCCAGAATGTCCCGTACCAGCCGGACAGGATCTTTTTCGGCAGCCAGTCGCGGAACGGCGGCCACCATCAGCGTATTGCCGCCAAACGGCTCCAGCTCGAAACCGATGCCGGCCAGATCATGCCGGAAACGTCCGGCAACTGCCACCTCGCTGAACGACAGCTCGACTGTCTCCGGAAAGAGCATCCGCTGCGACTCAATGCCACCGGCCAGGCACTGCTGTTTCAGACGCTGGTAGGCCACCCGCTCGCTGGCGGCGTGCTGGTCGATTATCACCAGATCCGCTCCGGACTGGCACAGGATGTACTCGCTGTGAAACTGGCCGATGACCGTCAGCGAAGAGAAGTAGCCGGCAGCAGGATGGCCCTGTTCAACTTTGAATGGCACAGCCGGCTCGCTGACGGTAGCCGCTTCGAGTGCTGCTTCGGAAGATGTCGCCACCGTCCTGATCGGGGCTGAAGGCTGCGGATGATGCTGTTCGCGGCGCGGCATCGTCAGTGAAGCCTGGGCCGCTGCGGCGATCCGTTCGCGATAGGCCTGGCCGGTCGGCGCTGTCGGTGATAGTGACGGCGATGGCGTCAGCTGCGGCCTGCCGGCCAGCCAGGGCGAAAGCCGCAGCACCTCCTCCACCGCGCCCTGGATGGCATCATGCACGACGGACTGACGCCGGAAGCGCACTTCGTGCTTGGTGGGATGGACATTGACATCCACCTCTCCCGCCGGAAGCTGGATGAAAAGGGCCACCACCGGATAGCGGCCGCGGTCGATCACGCCGCGGTAGGCCTGCATGACGGCGTGCTGCACGACCTTGTCGCGTACGAATCGGCCGTTGATATAGGTGTACATGGCCTGCAGGCCGGAACGAACCAGTGTCGGCCCGGAGACAAAGCCGCTGACAGTGACATTTTCGCTGCAGGAATCGACCTTGTGCAGGTGTGATGCGGCATCCCTGCCGACAACTTGCGACAGACGCCGCTGCAGGTCACTGCGCTGTACCCGCAGCATTTCCCGCCCGTCGCTGATGCAGCTGAAGGCCGCCTCCGGGCGGGAAACCGCCAGACGGGCCACCACATCCCCCACATGACCGGCTTCAGTTTCGGAACTCTTCATGAATTTGAGGCGGGCCGGGATATTGAAGAATATCTGTTCGACGCTGATGACGGTTCCGGGAGCCATGCCGCAAGCCTTGACATCCCGCACCCGCCCCCCCTCCACGGTGATCTCGGTTCCTTCCGGACTGCCGGCCTCACGCGTGGCCAGGCAAAAGCGCGAGACCGAGGCGATCGAGGGGAGCGCTTCTCCGCGAAAACCGAGGGTCAGAATGCCGTCCAGGTCACTGTCACTCTTGATCTTACTGGTGGCATGGCGTTCCAGCGAAAGCAGGGCATCTTCGCGCGACATGCCATAGCCGTTGTCGGCCACACGGATCAACCGCCGGCCACCGGAGACAATCTCAACGGAGATATCGGTCGCCCCGGCGTCCAGAGAGTTTTCAACCAGCTCCTTGATGACCGAAGAGGGACGCTCGACGACCTCGCCGGCGGCAATCTTGTTGGTCAGGTTCTCCGGCAGTATCGTTATTCGCTGGGACATGGCGGCTCCGTGCAACTAAAAAAGAGCGGGATAACCCGCTCTTTCTGGTAGTGATATATGGGGTCTTACGGGGAACTGCTTGAAACTATTTCTTGGTACTTTCGTTCGTATCGCCGAAGAGGCTGTCAAAATCATCGGCAGCATCCTTTTCGCCTCCGCCGGGGGTGGTCGCCGGTGTGTCGTCCCATGAAAAATTTTCCAGGTCAAATTCGTCCGGACTGGAAGTCGGAGAGGCAGCCTTTGCCGCAGCTTGAGGGGCAGCCGCGGCTGGCGGAGCGCCAAAGGGGTCATTATTGGTCTGCGATGTGGATTCAAGCAGATCGGCAAACGGGTCTTCCTCTGCCTTGGCCTTGGCCTGCCCCTGCCCGGCCTGCAGCGGTTCATCGTCAAAGTTGAAGGGATCATCGTTGATAGGGGCGGCAGCCGAAACCGTTTCTTCCGGCAGATCGAATGCAAACATGTCTTCGTGCGTTTCAATATTTTCGGCATGCTGCCCGGTTTCGGCGGAAGCGGCCCGAAATTCCTCCGCCATTTTTTCCCTGACCTCCAGCGGAAGCACAATCGGGGTGATGCCATAGGACAGCTTGTAACCGCTCAGGTCGCCGGAGCACTTTTTACAGACGTCATGGGATTCAAAACTGTTGTATCCGCATTTTGGGCACTTCATGAGCTGCTCCTCGCTTGTGATTTGATCACATTCCGTCCCATATATACTGCATTACAGCCATAATAGCAATACCTGCCGTCTCGGTTCGCAGTATCCTGGAACCGAGCGAAACCGGCTGAAATCCATTCTGCGAGAAGTGTTTTACTTCCAGGGGATCAAAGCCCCCTTCCGGACCGATTGCAACAATAACCGAGGCCGGTTTTTCATGTGCCGACAGCGTCTGCTTGAGAGATTTCTCCCGTTCATCCTCCCAAAGAATGAGACGCAGCTGCTGACCGGCAGCGCTGGCCGCATCCAGCGCATTCGGCCGCCAGGATACCTGTGGAATGTCATTTCGACCGCACTGCCGCGCCGCCTCGGATGTGATGCGGTTCCAGCGATCAAGCTTGGCGGTCTGCTGCTCTTCACGTACTTTGGCAACCGAACGGCGCCCCCCGAACAGCCAGAAGTCATGGGCGCCCAGTTCGGTGCACTTCTGCAGGATCAGATCGATCCGGTCCCCTTTGGGAAGCGCCTGGCAAATCGTAATCCTGGGCGCCGCCGAGTGGCTTTCGACAGCTGCCTGCGAAGACAGAAGAGTAATCCGGACACTCTTTTTTGTAACCTGGTCTATCACCCCGCTGTGCACGGCACCCTTTTCATCAGCAAGCTGTAGCGACTCTCCGGGCCCCAATCGCAGGACCCTCACGATATGGTTAAAAACTTCTCCCTCCAGGACGGCATAACCGTCACAAAGGCAGCTTGAGTTTATCATGAAACGGCGCAGGCTCATCTTGGGAGCGTGCTCCGATAGAGCATGGCCACCCACTCACCGGCCCTGTTGGTTTCTTCGTACAGCAGCGGCTGAGCGGCAAATCCCTGGCGGACAAGCTCTTCCTTCTCGGCCAGTATCCCGGAAAGTATCAGTGCTCCTCCGGGATTCAGGCGAGCGGCCAGACCGGGCGCCAGACGGACCAGCTCCTCGGCCAGAATATTGGCCAGTATGATATCAAAGCCCTCCTCCAGCGACTCCAGAGGAACCGTCCCGCATTCCACCTTTTCGGCCAGATCGTTCAAGGCCAGATTTTCCCGCGCGACGACGACCGCTTCGGGATCGATGTCCAGCGCCAGAATCCGGCCGGCCCCCAGCCGGCTGGCAGCCATTGCCAGGATACCGGAGCCGGTCCCCAAATCCAGCAGGGACGGTGCCGCTCCCAGGCAGCCGGCATCCATGATTTTTTCCAGCAGTTCCAGACAGAGTTGGGTGGTTTCGTGACCGCCGGTGCCGAAGGCCATGCCCGGATCGATGCGCAGCACCAGGTCTCCCGGCAGTTCCGCGGCCTCTTCCCAGGTCGGCACGATCAACAGCCGCTTGCCAACACGCAGCGGCTTGAAATGGACCTTCCAGCTGGTGCTCCAGTCTTCGGAGCGAACCGGTGTGATCGTCGGGGAGGACAGGTCAAGGTCGGGCCGGCGAGCGGCCAACTCCAGCAGATAAGCTTCCAATTCGGCCATTTTGGGAGCCGGATCCAGATCGGCCGGAAGGTAGGCCTTGACCGTCATTCGCTGGGAGAGTGGAATTTCGCTGGGAGAAAAGGCATCCACTGAAAGGTTTTCGACGCAAACGCCGTTACCGGAAAGGGTAGTCAGGTACTCCGCCATAATGTCGGCAAGTTCAGCCGGCACATCGCAGGCAATTTCGAGCCAGGAATCATTCATGGGACAACCTTTGGGTGGGATATAAAGAAGCTGGGACGTTAGCAGAACGGTCGTAGCCTGACAATAAAAAAGCCGTGCCTCGCAATGTCCGGCTGTACGAAACCATATCCCCGAACGGGGCACCCTGCAGTTCAAGACTCTGCCACCAGCAGCAATTTATACGTGTATAAAATTGCTGTACACCACCAGCACACCCCATATTTACAAAAAACCCTTTAATGTCAGCACAATGACTTCATCAGTGTTCAGCATGAACCTGTAAGGGAGTATATATTTCGAATACTAATTTAATCAGCTTCATAACAAAATCGTACTCCCCTCCCCTGCCCACCAGCAAACAATCCCGTAATATTAGCATGTTATTATTTAAAATATCTTTTATTCAAATCATGGCACGCTCGATGCTCTAGTAATAGGCAGACAAGGCAAAAAAATACAGGAGAAAGAGGAGATCGTCATGAGAGCGCTCGCAACCGTAATCGCAACCCTGGCCCCCGCAACAGCATTCGCGGCTTCAACCCTTCAAGAAGACAACAGTGGAATCCTTGTATGGATCTTTATGGGCTTCTGCGCACTGATAGTGGTAGTTCAGGCCATGCCGGCCGCCATACTGATGTTCGGTTTTGCCAAAGGACTGTCTGCCAAAATGATGAAACCGGTGGCGGTGACCAGTAAATGATAAAACCAAAAACTGCTGTTCGTAAGCACCGCCACAGAACCCAATGTGTCATCGCAACTAAATGAGAGGGATAGCTCCAATGGAACTATCCCTCCTTGCTTTAAGAATAAGCGTGGCTTTCTTCCCCGCCGTATCTCTCTACCTTGACCACTCAAGCTATTCCTGCTATTAAGTTCATTCGTTTCCAAGCAAAAATCCCCATACTCCCCCCCAGGAGGTATCATCGTGACATTCCAGGATCTTATCCTCTCCCTGCAAGGCTACTGGGCCAGACAGGGGTGCATCATCCAGCAGCCCTACGATACGGAAAAAGGCGCCGGCACCTTCAATCCGGCCACTTTCCTGCGCGTGCTGGGTCCCGAACCATGGAACGTGGCTTATGTGGAGCCGTCCCGTCGCCCCACCGATGGCCGCTATGGTGAAAATCCCAACCGCCTGCAGCACTACTACCAGTTCCAGGTCATCATGAAACCATCGCCGATCAACATCCTGGATCTGTATCTGGACTCGCTGCGCGCCTTCGGCCTCGACCCGGCCAGGCACGATATCCGCTTTGTGGAAGACGACTGGGAATCGCCAACCCTGGGGGCCTGGGGACTGGGCTGGGAGGTCTGGCTGGACGGCATGGAGATCACCCAGTTCACCTATTTCCAGCAGGCCGGCGGCATCGACCTGAAACCGATACCCTCGGAGATCACCTACGGCTGCGAGCGAATCGCCATGTATCTGCAGGGCGTGGACAGCGTCTACGACCTGGAATGGACCAAAGGTATCAAGTACGGCGACATTCACCACGAAAGCGAGGTGGAGTTCTCGCGTCACAACTTTGAGGAAGCCGATGTGGACATGCTGCTGCAACTCTTCGGGATGTACGAAAAGGAATGCCTGAGACTGGCGGCAAAAGATCTGGTGCTGCCGGCCTACGATTACGTCATGAAGTGTTCCCACACCTTCAACCTGCTGGACGCCCGCGGGGCGATATCGGTTACGGAGCGTGCTTCGTACATCGGTCGGGTGCGTAATGTAGCCCGCATCTGCGCCGAGGGATATCTGCAGATGCGCGAACGACTGGGCTTTCCGCTGCTTAAAGGAGGTGTTGCGCGATGAGTACCAAAGAACTGTTTTTGGAAATAGGCACCGAAGAAATCCCGGCCGGGTTTATCCCCCGCGCCCTGGCAGAGATGGAAACCATGATCGTACGGGAGCTGGCGGCTGTCCGCCTCACTTTCGGCGAGATCAAAACCGTGGCCACTCCCCGTCGCCTGGCACTGGTCGTAAAGGATATTCCGGCCGTGCAGCCCGATGCTGAAATCACCGCCACCGGTCCGTCAAGGAAAGCCGCCTACGATGCCGAAGGCAATCCGACCAGGGCGGCCGAGGGTTTTGCCCGTGGGCAGGGGGTGGATGTTTCAGCACTGCAGATCATCAGCACCGATAAGGGCGAATATCTGGCGGTGACCAAACAGGAAACCGGTCGTCCGACCCATGAACTGCTGGCCGAGATTTTGCCGCGGCTGGTGTCGAACATCCCCTTCAAAAAATCGATGCGCTGGGGCGATCAGGATGTCCGTTTCGCCCGCCCGATCCATTGGATCGTGGCCCTGTTCGACGGCATCGTGGTACCCTTCTCCTTCGGCAACATCGAGAGCGGCACGATCTCCCGCGGGCACCGTTTCATGGCCAATACGACCTTCCCGGTACGGGATTTCGCCCATTATCTGGAAGAGTGCGAGCGGCACTTTGTCATCGCCGATCCGGAGCGGCGCAAAGAGATCATCCGCCGCGAAACGCACCGTGTGGCCATTGCCGCCGGAGGACATCTGCTGCCGGATGAAGAGCTGCTGGATCAGGTTGTTTATCTGGTGGAATACCCCAGTGCCGTACATGGCACCTTCTCGGCCGAATTCCTGAAAGTTCCCAAGGAGGTTCTGATCACCTCCATGCGCAACAACCAGCGCTATTTTTCCATCGTGGATACTGATGGCAATCTGCTGCCGGGCTTCATCACGATCAACAACACACTGACCGATGATCCCTCGGTAGTAGTCAAGGGTAATGAACGCGTCCTGCGCGCCCGCCTGTCCGATGCGCGTTTCTTCTTCGATGAGGACCAGAAGGTGAAGCTGGACGAGCGGGTCGAGTCGCTCAAGAAGGTTGTTTACCAGCAAAAACTGGGTACCTCTTTTGAGAAGATGGAGCGATTCAGAGCACTGGCGGTTGGACTGGCGGAACAGCTCAACCCGACGGTCAAGACACAGACCGTTCGCGCCGCCACGCTCTGCAAGGCCGACCTGGTTTCCGCAATGGTGGGGGAATTCCCTGAAGTACAGGGTATCATGGGACGCGAGTATGCCCTGCTGGAGGGCGAGAATCGTGACATAGCCAACGCCATCGCCGAGCATTATCTGCCGATCCAGGCCGGCGGTGAACTGCCGGCATCCGATATCGGCGCCTTTATCTCCATCGCCGACAAGCTGGACACGATCTGCGGCTGTTTCGGCGTGGGGCTGATCCCGACCGGCGCCGCCGATCCCTATGCCCTGCGGCGCGCCACCATCGGTATCATCAGTATTATTCTCGACAAGGGCTACCGTTTGTCACTTCAGGCCTTGATCGATCAATCGCTTCAACTTCTGACACCCAAGCTTACCCGCCCGCGAGAGCAGGTGTCTGCCGATGTGCTGGAGTTTTTCCGGGGACGCTTTGTGAATCTGCTGGCAAACGACTATGCAACAGACGCCGTAGATGCGGCAGTATCGGCACAATTCGGTGATCTGGTGAACGTCAAGGCCCGCATCGCTGCCCTGGCCGAGTTCAAGTCCCATCCCGACTTCGAACCGCTGACCGGAGCCTTCAAGCGGGTCGGCAATATCATCAAAGATGGCAACGACGCTCAAATCAATCCGGCCCTGTTCCAGGACCCGGCCGAGAGTTGTCTTTACGAAGCCTTTTTGTCGGCCAAAGACACGGTGGAGATCAGGGTCACATCCGGAGAGTGGCTGGATGCACTGACCGAAATTGCGACCCTGCGCGGCCCGGTGGATACTTTTTTTGAGAAAGTCATGGTTATGGCGGAAGACTCGAAAGTGCGGGAAAACCGCCTGGCACTGTTGACCGGCATAGCCCGCATGTTCGGAAGAATCGCCGATTTTTCAAAGATAGCCTGATTCCGGGTCTAAAAGGAGCATTGATGTCTTTTACTGCACGAATCATCGTTGGAAATGCAATCAGTATCATCCTGGCAGTCGCTGCAACAGCCGTCCTGAATCCGAAGGGGGAAACCTGGATTTATACGGCTATTGGTATCATTTTGCTGGTCGTGATGTCAGGTATTATTGGTTTCTTAAGCAACGCCGCCTTCAAACCCCTCACCGGCATTGTCGCAGCTCTCGAAAAGGCGGCGGACGGCGATTTGTCCGTGCGGGCCGATGTTTCGGGCGATGGCGAGTTTGCACGCCTGGCCACCTCCTTCAACACGATGATGAATGACATGAACAAGGCCATGCGGCAGTTCTTCTCGGTAGCCGACGTCGTGCGCGACTCGGTCGTGATGGTGCGTTCCACCACCGATGCTATGGCATCCGCCGCCGAGGACGTGGCCATGCAGGCCGGCACGATTGCAACTGCCAGCGAAGAAATGTCAGCCACCTCCGGCGATATTGCACGCAACTGCCTGTATGCCGCCGAAAGCGCCCAAAAGGCCACCGAACAGACTCATAGCGGATCGGAACTGGTCCAGGGTAGTGCCCGTCTGATGGAGAGCATCGCCCAGCGTGTGAATGCAACCTCCAAAACTGTTGAAGGACTGGGGCAACGCTCAGATCAGATCGGTGCCATCGTCAATACCATTCAGGACATTGCCGACCAGACCAACCTGCTGGCACTGAATGCCGCCATAGAGGCTGCCCGGGCCGGTGAGCAGGGGCGCGGTTTTGCCGTTGTTGCCGACGAAGTCCGTGCCCTGGCCGAGCGCACCACCAAGGCCACCAAAGAAATCGCCTCAATGATCAAATCCATCCAAAGCGAGACCCAGAGCGCGGTCGGCTCGATGGCCGAAGGCGTCCAGGAAGTCCAGCGCGGCACAGCAGAAACAAGCCGCTCCGGTGAAGCACTGGAAGACATCCTCACAAAAATCAACGAGCTGACCATGCAGATCAGCCAGGTTGCCACCGCCGCCGAGGAACAGACCGCCACGACACATGAAATCACCAACAACATCCAGATGATAACGGACGTTGTCAACCGCAACGTAGAAAATGCCCGCAGCACAACCCAGGCCACCGGAGTACTGGCCCAACAGGTTGACGATCTGCACGAACTGGTCGGCAAGTTCAGGCTGTCCAAAGCGCTTGAATGGGACTCATCCTTCTCCACAGGTGTCTCAAAATATGATGAACAGCATAGGAAGCTGTTTGACATGGTCAACGAACTGCACGATGCCATGCAGCAAAAACGAAGCAAGGAGGCCATCGGCAGGATCCTGAATGGCCTGGCCGAATACACGGTCAACCATTTTGCCGATGAAGAACGCAGCTTTGCCCAGACCCGTTACCCCGATGAATCTCAGCACAAGCAGCAGCACAAAAAGCTGGTTGACCAAGTGGTGGAGCTTCTTGGAAAGTTCAATTCCGGCGAGACCCTGCTGACCCAGGAAGTGATCACCTTCCTTCAGGACTGGCTGATCAACCATATCAAGGGAACCGATAAAAAATACGGACCACATCTGAACAAGAATGGAATCAAATGATAGCGATAGTTGACTACGGGATGGGCAACCTCCGTTCCGTACAGAAAGGTTTTGAAAAGATCGGCGCCGAAGCGCTTGTCACCTCCGATCCCAGGGTTGTGCTTGAGGCCGACAAGGTCGTTCTTCCGGGCGTGGGGGCGTTTCGTGACTGCATGCGCAATCTTGAGCAGTGTGGTTTTGTCGAGCCGCTGCTGAAAGTCATCGCCGAAGGGCGCTCGTTTCTGGGTATCTGTGTCGGCATGCAGCTGCTGTTCACCGACAGCGTCGAGTTCGGCCTGTACAGCGGGTTAAACGTCATCCCCGGCCATGTGCTCCGCTTTCCCGATAACATGAGCGTTGCCGGCGAACGCCTGCCGGTGCCCCAGATAGGCTGGAATCAACTGTCTTTCAAAAAGAAGCCGGCGGCTTTTGAAGGCATAAAGGACGGCAGCAATGTCTATTTCGTCCATTCCTTTTATGTCAAGCCGGATGACGACGATGTAATCGCCACCACCACCGATTACGGCATCGAGTTCTGCTCGTCGATCTGGAAAGACAACATCATCGCCACCCAGTTTCACCCTGAGAAATCGCAGGATATCGGCCTGCGTATACTGAAGAATTTTGCGGAGCTGAAATGATCGTCATACCTGCCATAGATCTGAAAGAAGGAAAGTGCGTGCGCCTCGAACAGGGGCTGATGGAGAAGGATACGGTTTTCAACGATGACCCGGGCGCCCAGGCCCGTGCCTGGCAGGATCAGGGAGCCGAACTGCTGCACATCGTCGATCTGGACGGCGCCTTTGCCGGTGAACCGAAGAACAGGTCTGCGATTGAGGCCATCATAAAAGCTATTACGATCCCGGCCCAACTGGGGGGCGGCATCCGCGATATTGCCACCATCGAAGCTTATCTGTCTCTGGGCCTTTCCCGGGTCATCATCGGCACAGCCGCCCAACGCAACCCGGAACTGGTACGCGAAGCCTGCGCAAAGTTTCCCGGCAGGATCGTGGTCGGGATCGATGCCAAAGACGGCATGGTAGCGGTGCAGGGTTGGGCAGAGGTGACAGACATTACCGCCGTCGAGCTCGCCAGGAAGTTTGAAGACTGCGGTGTCACGGCCATCATCTACACCGACATCTCCCGCGACGGCATGCTGCAGGGCCCCAACCTTGAGGCCACCCGGGCGCTGGCCGAAGCGGTTTCGATACCGATCATTGCATCTGGCGGCGTCTCCAGCCTGAAAGACATCGAAAACCTGATGGATATCGAATCGGCCGGCGTTACCGGAGTCATCACCGGCAAGGCGGTCTATACCGGCGCCATCCGGCTGAACGAGGCGATAGCGCTGACGAAGGGACTCTCCTGAAATGCTGACCAAACGTATCATTCCCTGTCTGGATGTCAAAGGTGGTCGTGTTGTCAAAGGGGTCCAGTTTCTCGAACTGCGTGACGCCGGTGATCCGGTCGAGATAGCCGAAATGTACGACCAGCAGGGCGCTGACGAACTGACCTTCCTGGACATCACCGCTTCCAGCGACCAGCGCGACACAATCATCGACGTGGTGCGCCGCACGGCCGAACGCGTCTTCATGCCACTGACGGTGGGCGGCGGTATCCGCTGCGTGGAGGATATCCGCCGCATGCTGAATGCCGGAGCCGATAAAACTTCGATCAACACCGCCGCTGTCCATCGTCCTGAGTTCGTAAAAGAGGCGGCCGAGCGTTTCGGCTCGCAATGCACCGTGGTGGCGATCGATGCCCGTCGGGTGCCGGGTGAAGAACGCTGGGAGGTATACACCCATGGCGGCCGCATCCCGACCGGCCTTGACGTGGTGGAATGGGCTGTTAAAATGGAACAGTACGGTTCCGGCGAAATCCTGTTGACCAGCATGGATTGCGACGGCACCAAAGATGGGTACGACCTTAAACTGACGCGCGCCGTGGTCAATGCGCTTTCAATTCCGGTCATCGCTTCCGGCGGCGTCGGCAATCTGGAACACCTATACGAGGGCTTCGCAGTTGCCGGTGCCAGTGCCTGCCTGGCCGCTTCCATTTTCCACTATCGGGAATATACTATCGAACAAGCGAAAGATTACCTGCATGAAAAAGGGGTCGCGGTGAGACGATGAATAACAACGATGACATTTTACAGGCAATTTATCAGGTCATTCTCGATCGCAAGAACCATCCGGCGGAAAATTCATATACCGCTTCCCTGATGCGGAAGGGCATAGACAAGATCCTCAAGAAAGTCGGAGAAGAGGCGACCGAGGTAGTCATAGCTGCCAAAGGGGGCAAGCGGGACGAGATTGTCTGTGAGACGGCGGATCTTGTTTTTCACCTGCTGGTCATGCTGGGGTTCCATGACATTCCGCCCGAAGACGTTTATGACGAACTGCGGCGCCGCTTCGGAACTTCCGGCATCGAAGAAAAAGCCTCACGTTCGTGACTTTTGCATTTGCTTATTGACAATGCCGTCTGGTGTGCTATTTTATTCAACTCACAATTTATATCCATGTTAGCATAATAATATTTTTATGATCTGAAACAGGCGGGGGGTGATTTGACATGCCGGGAGTAAAAATCAAGGAAAGCGAACCGTTTGAACTGGCACTGAAGAAGTTTAAAAAACAGTGCGAGAAAGCGGGCATCCTCTCTGAAGTACGCAAGCGCGAACACTTTGAAAAACCAAGCATCAAACGCAAGAAGAAAGCCATCGCCGCTCGCAAGCGCGCCCTCAAAAAACAGCGTAAAATGATGGACTAGCATTTCTGCGGTTTTAGCGCAGAAACTCATCCCGTTCAGCGGGGTCAGGAACACACAGCATGACGTTGAAAGAGCAATTAAACGATGTGATGAAAGCAGCCATGAAGGCGCGGGATGACCTGCGCCTTTCGGCTGTGCGCATGGTTCGTTCCGCGATCCAGAACCGCGAAATCGACCAGAGGAAAGAGCTGGATGACCAGGGGGTCATTGATGTCGTATCGACCCTTGTCAAGCAGCGTCGTGAATCCATCAGGATGTATCAGGAGGGAAATCGGCCTGAACTGGCTGAGAAAGAGGAAGCTGAGTTGAATATTCTGCTTGGTTTTCTCCCGACCCAGATGAGCCTGGACGAGATTGAGGAGCTTGTATCCCGGATTATTAACGAGATTGACGCTAAGGGCGCGAAGGACATGGGTCGCGTAATGAAAGCCGTCACCCCGCTGACCGCCGGCAAGGCAGATGGCAGAGCCGTCAGCGACATTGTCAGGAGTCGGCTTGCCTGATCTGATTCTTAATGCGCAAGTAAGCGGCAATTTTTTCGCACACAGTCAAGGGGCTTTCATGGAGATTGCCCCTTCTTTGTAAACAGTTCACGGCGCTACGATGAATTTTTTTGACATCTTCATTCTGGTTGTTCTCTGCTTATTTGCCGTCAAGGGCCTGGTCAGGGGACTTGTCAACGAGGCGTCATCTCTGGTGGGGCTTCTGGCAGGGGGATGGTTGGCATACCGTTTTTATCCTTTGCTGGCGGTCCCGATAAAAAGCATCCTGCATCTGCCCGCACACCTGTCTTCTTTTCTGGCTTTTATTATCATCCTGCTTCTGACCGGAGTCTGCGCCCACATCATCGGCAACATCATAACGGCTGCCCTGCGACTCGTCATGCTGGGCAGCCTTAACCGGCTTGGCGGCATACTAATCGGCACTGCCGAGGGAGCGCTCCTGTTGAGCATGGTTTTCAGCATCGCTTCGTCAGGCTTCATGCCGGAACAGATACGGAACAAGATTCATTCGACCGAGTCGGCCAATCTGTTAGCAACGACCGGAGACCGTTTTCTTTCCAAATGGCGGGATACGCCCGCCGTGAAACCGTGATACCTGAAGATAAGGTACGGGAAGTCGCGGAACGTCTTTCAATTGTTGAGGTAGTTTCCGAGTATGTCCAGTTGCGGCGTTCGGGGGGCAACTATCTGGGGCTTTGCCCGTTTCATGGTGAAAAGACCCCATCGTTCAATGTTAATCCGGCCCGCGAGATATATCACTGTTTCGGCTGTGGCGCCGGTGGCAACGCATTCTCTTTCGTAATGAAGATGGAAGGTCTCAGCTTCCCCGAAGCGGTCAAGTTGCTGGCCCGCAAAGCCGGGATCGAAATAGAGGAGCGGCAGGCCACCCCGGCCGAAAAAAAATTGCAGGAGGAGCGGCAGCATTTCCAGCGAATCAATGAGCTGGCTACCGGCTTCTACCGTTCCATTCTCCTGGACAGCCAGGAAGGCGAGCTCGCACGGCAGTATCTGGCCCGGCGCGTTGTAGCAAATGATATTTCCGAGGCGTACCGGCTTGGATTTGCTCCTGATCGTCGCGATGGCCTCGTTAAACACCTTAAGAATAATGGCGTAGACTTGGAGATTGCCCTTAAACTGGGCGTGATTCGCAAAGGTGACTCCGGCTGGTACGATCTGTTCCGTAATCGCCTGATCTTTCCGATCCGCGATTCCAAAGGGCTGGTGATTGCGTTTGCCGGGCGGGTGCTGGATGCTTCGCTGCCCAAATACATCAACTCCCCCGAATCACCGCTCTACCACAAGAGCTCAGTTCTTTTCGGCCTTGACATGGCGCTGCCAGCGGTCAGAACCGAAAATTCGATCATCATCGTTGAGGGGTATTTTGACCATCTGGCATTGTACCGGGCCGGAATTCGCAATGTTGTGGCAACCTGCGGCACCGCCCTGACGGCAACCCATGCCGGCCTGATCAAACGTCACGCCGAGCAGGTTCATATGCTGTTCGACGGCGACAGCGCCGGCAAGAAGGCGACCATACGGTCAATGGAACTGTTTCTGGAACAGCGCATGCCAGCGTACGTCATCACCCTCCCGCCCGGTGATGACCCGGACAGTTTTCTGACCAGCAATCCGGTTGAGGCTTTTTCAGACCGTCAAAGCAAGGCACGTCCGGCATTCGATTTTTTTGTTCGTTCTCTGCTGGCAGAGACAGCACCGGACAGTGTGGACAACAAAGTCAGGATAATTGATGAGGTTGTGCCGCGCTTTCGAAAGATTGCCGACCCGGTAGAGCGTGATCTCTACGAGAAGGAAATTTGCAGACTATTGGGGATTACACCGCATTCCTTTCGGAAGCGCATGGGGGGCATGAACCTTTCCGAGAAAGAAACACGCACAGACTCTAAGAGATGTGCACCACAGGGCGACAATTCTCAGGAAACACTTCTGGCGCTGCTGCTGAACTATCCCGAAGCAAGAAATGAAACAATACGCACCGGCGTTGAAACCCTGTTCAAAGGAGACTACCTGGAACTTGCACGGCTGGTAATCAATACCATGGCCGAAAACGAAAATGCCCAGACATTGAGTCATCTGACAGACAACATCGAAAGGCCGGAACAGAGGGCGCTGCTAACCAGAATCATGGTATCCGACGGACAGTTTGCTGATATCGACTGGCGCGACGTTTTCAGCCAATGTTCGCGAAGCAGTGAAAAAAAGGCGCTGGGATCGATTAAAAACATTGCCGCACGGCTGGCGGTACTGGATGCAGACAGCGAGGAATACAAACTTCTCCTGATACAAGCAGACAGCCTGCGTACAAGAAAATCAAAGCTTTAGCCTTAATGATTACTTTAGACGGCAAACCCGAGGTGAATACATGGCAAAAAAGAACATGGACAATGTCAAACAACTGATTGATATCGGCAAGGAAAAAGGCTTTCTCACTTTTGACGAGGTCAACGACATACTCCCCCCGGACATAGCCACCGACCAGATCGAAGATGTTATGGGCATGTTCGGCGATATGGACATAGAAATTGTGGATTCTTCCCAGAAGGTAAAGATCCCCAAAATGAAGATCGAACTGGAGGAAGATGAAGAGGCCGAGGGTGAATCGGAGGAGGTTGAATTCGAGCCCGGCTCGATCGGTCGTACCAGTGACCCTGTTCGGATGTATCTGCGCGAGATGGGTTCGGTCTCTCTTCTAACCAGAGAAGGTGAAGTCGAGATTGCCAAGCGCATTGAAGATGGCGAGCGGGACGTGGCCGGGGTCATCCTTAATACACCGATCACCGTCAAGGAAGTGCTTTCCCTGGGCGAAAGACTGCGCAAGTTTCAGATAAACCCTTCCGAGATCAGCAAAGAAATCGAAGAGGAACAGCTTGAAGAGGATGAAGAAGATGTTCAGCAGACTCGTCTGCTGGAAGTCATTGATTCAATTGCGGCACAAGACCAGTTACTGTCCGAGATAACCGAATCGATATCCGAAGCCAAATCTCCGGCAAAAAAGAAGGAACAGGAAAAGAAATATCGGGATGCCAAGGACCACCAGGCTGAACTGCTCAAGTCCCTGCGCCTGAAAGACCGCCACACCAACAAGGTGGCCGAACGACTCAAGGAATTGTCACTAAAGGTTGACAAGATGCACGAAGAGCTATCCGATCTTGAGGCACTCATCCCATCTGACAAATTGAAGGCTTTGGTTGACAAACTGCAGGACGAAGACGAAAAGGCAACGTCAGAGCTTAAAAAGTTGAAGTTGGACGAAGAAGAAACTCTGAAACTTGAAAAGCGCCTTAGAATTTCGGCTCGCAAGCTGTTAAAGGTCGAGCAGGAATCCGGATTCAAGGCACGCGATCTCGCGGCGGCGCTTAAGGCGATTGAAGAAGGTGAATGTAAGGCCCGTATTGCCAAGAGCGAGTTAATTGAAGCAAACCTCCGACTGGTTGTTTCTATTGCAAAAAAGTACACCAATCGCGGGTTGCAATTTCTCGATCTGATCCAGGAGGGGAATATCGGACTGATGAAGGCAGTGGACAAGTTCGAATATCAGCGCGGCTATAAATTTTCCACCTATGCCACCTGGTGGATTCGTCAGGCCATCACACGTGCCATTGCCGATCAGGCTCGCACGATCCGCATCCCGGTACATATGATCGAGACCATCAACAAGCTGATCCGCACCAGCCGCCAGCTGGTACAGGAAAATGGCCGGGAACCGTCACCGGAAGAGATTGCCGAGCGCATGCAGTTGCCGCTTGACAAGGTACGCAAGGTGCTCAAGATTGCCAAGGAGCCGATTTCACTGGAGACCCCCATCGGTGAGGAAGAAGATTCCCACCTTGGTGATTTTATCGAGGACAAGGGTGTCGTTTCGCCGATCGACGCCGTTATCAAAGCCAATCTTTCCGAAAGTACCGCCAAGGTTCTGGCAACACTGACACCACGCGAGGAAAAAGTTCTGCGGATGCGTTTCGGCATCGGCGAAAAAAGCGACCACACCCTGGAAGAGGTCGGTCAGGATTTTGAAGTTACCCGAGAGCGTATTCGTCAGATTGAAGCCAAGGCTTTGCGCAAGCTGCGCCACCCCAGCCGCAGCAAGAAGTTGAAGAGTTTTGTGGACTGACATCATGAATATTGTTGCCAACATCATAAGGCCGCTATTGGTCTGCCTAACTGTACTGCTGCTGGGATCAGGCTTTGTTGATGCAGCCGAGATTGATGATGCAGCCGTTTTCGTGGATGCTTTTGCAACCTACCAGAAGAAAGATTATTTGCTGACCATGGAAAAGGTGGAACAGCTGAATCGGCTGTTCCCCGATTCAGCTCTCCGGGACGTGGTGTTATTGCTGGCGGCACGCTCCAGCTATAAGGCGGGAGATAATGAACGTGCCGCTAAAACTATCACATCATTTCTCGACGAATTCCCGGAAAGCGGCCTCAAGGTTACCATTGAGGAAGAACTGCTGACATTGAGCAGACGTCAACAGAAGGGTGAGAAACTGTCTCCCAACAAGCAGCTGCAGAGTGCAGCCCAGAAAGTTCGTAGTGAGCGCTTGGCTCAAGAGCAACTGGCCGCTGTAAAACTTGAGCAGGAGCGATTGGCCAAAGAAAGGAACGAGCGGGAGCGCATCGCGCGTGAGAAGGCTGAAGCGGAGCGGCGTGCGATGGAGTTGGCCGCAGCAGAGAAAGCAGCCAAAGAGAGCATCAAGATCGTCATCACGATGCAGGATGATGGAGCTGTCACTGAAGTTGGCGAAAGCGGACGTTTGCCGGTCGATATTTCCAATCGCGGCAACAAAAACGAAGAGTTTTTACTTGAGATTGTCGCACCGACAGAGTACGGCGTTTTAGTGGTTCCTGCTTCCAAATCCGCCGAAACGGTTACCAGGATAAAACTGGCCGCCGGTGAAACGTTCAGAGGCAATCTTGTCTTCAGGATGCCTAACGACAGGATAGACGGCAGTCGCACGTCCTTGACTGTCAAGGCCACCTCAGCTGTATACAGTGATGTTATCCAGCAAAAGAGTACAGTTGTAATTGCATCGGCGCCGCTGGTTCGCGTGGTTGCCAAACTGTCCAGATTACCAGTCAATTCCGTTGAGCAGTTGCGCTATAAAGTATCAATCCTTAATATCGGATCAATGGCCGCCCAGATGCTGACGGTTCGTATTCTACTTCCCGATCAACTTGACTTCCAGGGTGTATCGGATATGAAGTTCAGGAAGGATCCGGACGGCGGTCTGGTCTTTAGTGTTGAGCGGATTGATATCGGTAAACTGGCGGAGATACAAATGGACGTAAAAATGCGTGAGAACAGCAGCACAGGAAAGAAGCTTCAAAACCCGATCGAGGTTGTAAACGGTCAATTGCAGCGCAAGGATAACTTTACGGTCAACGTCGCTGCTTTACAGGCAAATCCGAAACCATAGAAACGAGCCGCAGTTCAGTCTGTTATATCATGACAAGATTGTCACGATGGATTACGACATCGCCATAGTAGAATCCAAGTTTCTCCTCAATTTCTGAGCTTTTGCATCCCGCCAGCCTGGATATCTCACTGCTTGAGTAATCGGACAAACCGCGCGCGAATTCGATACCATCCGGCCCACAAACCCGCAGGCAGGCCCCCCTGTCGAAGCGTCCTTCAACCTGTATGACGCCGGATGGCAGCAGGCTCTTCCCTTTGTCAAGCAGCGCATTTCGCGCTCCATCATCCACCATGACTTTGCCGGACGGCTTAAGGGTATAGGCAATCCAGTGTTTGCGCTGTTTGAGTCCCTCTTCGGATGGAAGAAAGAGCGTGCCGACCTCTTCGCCACGCATGGCGGCAAGAATTATCCCCTCGCGTTTACCGGAAACCATTATGGTGGCAACTCCGTTCTTGCCGGCCTTCTTGGCTGCTGCCACCTTTGTGGCCATGCCGCCGGTGCCGACGTTTGTAGCGGAACCTGCGGCAGCCCGTTCAACCTCGCGGGTGATGATCTTTACCAGCGGAATCAGACGCGCACCGGGATTGCTGCGGGGGTCGGCGTTAAAGAAGCCCTCCGTATCGGTCAGAATCAGCAGCAGATGGGCCTCCGCCACATTGGTGACCAGGGCTGACAGGTTGTCGTTGTCGCCAAACTTGATTTCGTCCACCACGACCGTATCATTCTCATTTATAATCGGAATAATGCCGAAACCCAGTAGAGCGTCGATGGTGGCTCTGGCATTGAGAAAACGCTGACGGCTTTCCAGATCCTCACGTGTCAGCAGCACCTGAGCAACCTTCAGCCTATGGGGCGCCATGGCTTCCTCATAGGCCCGCATCAGGCGGCTCTGGCCGACCGCAGCGGCGGCCTGTTTATGTGGGATGGTTCTTGGCTTATCGATAAGCCCAAGTTCACTTCGGCCGGCCGCAATTGCGCCCGACGAAACAACCACCACCTGGATGCCCAGGTTGCGCAGTGCGGCGATATCGCCGGAAATCCGCCCGATAACCGCCATATCCAGAGAGGCATCCGAATCGGTCAAAACGCCACTGCCGATCTTGATCACCACCCGTTTGACCGATTTCAGGATCTCTTCACGCATTACCACGCCTCTTCAACCTTGCCCCACAGGCGCCGGGCGATCTCATCCAGCAGGGTTTCGACGCCTTCTCCGGTGGCGGACGAGATCGGGAAGACCTTGATGCCATGCTGCTCGAACCAGGCCTTGATCCCAGGAAGTTCCTGCTGTGTCTGCGGAAGGTCCATCTTGGTGATGACGACCACTTGTTCTTTGGCAGCCAGTTCCGGGCTGAACAGAGCCAGTTCGCGGCTGATAGATTCGAATTCGGCGATCGGATCGCGCTCCGGCATCCAGGAAATATCCACCAGATGCAGCAGGATTCCTGAACGCTCCAGGTGTTTCAGAAAGCGATGCCCCAGTCCGGCGCCTTCATGGGCGCCCTCGATTATGCCGGGAATATCGGCCATCACGAAGGAACGATAGTTCTTGTACGGCACAACACCCAGGGAGGGAGCTATGGTGGTAAAGGGATAATCGGCAATCTTCGGGCGGGCCGCCGAAACCTTGCTGATCAGAGAGGACTTGCCGGCATTGGGTAAACCAAGCAGGCCGACATCGGCCATAAGTTTCAATTCCAGCCGGACCTTGCGTTCCTCCAGATCTCCGCCCGGTTGGGCAAATTTGGGAGCTTTGTTGGTGGCGGATGCAAAGCGGGCGTTACCCTGACCGCCACGACCACCCTTGAGCAGAGTCACCCGCTGTTCGTTCTGGGTCAGGTCGGCCAGAACATCACCGGTTTCGGCATCTTTTATGACCGTGCCGACCGGCACCTTGATCACGAGATCCTCACCAAATGCGCCATGCCGGTTTTTACCCATGCCGTTGCGCCCGTTCTCGGCCTTCTGGTGCGGCCTGTGACGCAGTTCCAGCAACGTGGAAAGTCCGGATGAAGCCACAAAGATGACATCGCCCCCCTTGCCCCCATCGCCACCGCTGGGTCCGCCAAACTCAATAAACTTTTCATGCCGGAAGGCAACGCAGCCGGCACCGCCATGCCCCGATGTGGCAAACAGTGTTACTTCATCGATAAATCTCATTCGGCCACTTTCCCATCCAACCATGCCTGTATGGTCTGTAAGCGCGCGTTCCAGGCTTCCGTCAAGCGCTCATTCAAAAAGGCCGTAAACAGGCTGTCAAACAGCTGGATACCCTGTTCCATCAGAAACATTCGTTCATAGAAAACCGATTCGCGCTCGCTCATTTCCTCAACGGTCGCATCCCGTTCGATACGAACCTGCGGGCATTTGAAGGATGCAAATCCAAATGTGTCACCCTTCAGTGTCAGCTTCCAGAGGTTCTCATCTTTTTCCATATAGATCGTAGCACTGGTGATACGCTTGCCGCCCTTGAGAGCCGAAATCGCTTCCAGATAGCTGTCCTGGGATCCCGATACGGTAACTTTCTGTATGCCCCCCTCCTCACCGCCGCCCTGCAGCTGGATACGGTCGTCGATCCAGGCCGAAAAAGGTTCTCCGGTCGTAAAATGCCCCGGACGACAGATGCTGAAGTCTCCTTCACCGTTCACCCCCCGCTGCAGCAGCCACAACATGAAGTCCCAGCCCAACCACTGATTATCGCGGATCATCGCCACCACTGCGTCCGAACCGGCCTGATTGGCAGCCTCCAGCTTGTCCAGCATCTGTCCTTCCAGCAGCATCCTGGCCCTGGCAAACGGATGGACTATCACCGGGCTGAAACCCTCGAAGGATTTGCGGAAGATATCCTCAAAACGCTCAATAACCTTGGTCCCAAGACTGTACAGCGTCAGAACATTGCTTCTCTGATCCCAGACCAGATCGACACTGGAAGGTACCGGCAGGCATTTGATCAACAGCCGCAATTGCACCTGTTCCTTGATCTCTTCCCGCTTGTTCTTGGGGGTGCGCCGCAAATTGGGATTCTGTGCCAGAAAGGCACCCTCTTCACGGGCCGAGTGGGACTTGAGAACGGCAGACGGGATCTTGCGCTGATCTTTGCGTAACGAAAAGACAACGTAATTGTCGCGCCAGAATTCAGAAGGTGCTTCGAATGCGGCATCGTCGGGATGATCCACCAGAGTCCACCCTTCCGAGCTTTCCTCGGTGGAATTTTCAATTGATTGAAAGCCGCGGTCGGCGAGTTTTTGTGAAACCCACTGAAATTGGTCATCCTTCGGCAGTTCGCCTGCTATCGTGAATTGCGTGATACTGACGGTATTGGCATAAACGCCCATAATAGTTTTACTTCCTTTCGTTTACTTGCCCAGCAGACGGGCATATTCTTCCAGTGATAGTGATGTATACCAGTGTCCGTTCCATTTGCCGATGGTAGCCCCGCCCCAGAACAGAAGCACCAGCAAGATGGCGATTAAAAGGCCGGGAACATTGAACCTGCCGGCGGCTCGCATGGAAAGCGCCTCGTTGAAACGGCAGTGGCTGACACAACGCCAGCAACCGATACACTCTGGCGACGCAACACTCTTCTTGTGCATGACATCGATGTCGGTCGGACAGACCTGGCTGCAGACCCCACAGGAGACACAGCGGTCGACGTTGCGGGTGACCCGTAGCGGTGAAAACGTGGCAATCAGCCCCAGCAGCGCTCCGTAAGGGCAGAGATAGCGGCAAAATGGGTTGCGCAGCACAAACGAAATTGTAAGCAAAAACAGGATCACACCCAACGCGAAGGGAGAGATATTCAGAAAGAAATCCAGCATGCGCACATCGGCTACTTTGTGATAATCGGACTGGATGAATGCATTCATCGCTTCCGGCGACATGACGATGGCGATCGAGTAGATAAAAAAGGTCATCAACAGATATTTCAGAGATCGCAACATGACATCCAGCCAGTGCGGAAGACGCGGATTGCGCCTGAAGATCTTAAAGCCGGACTTCCAGGCGCATTCTGATAATGCAGCTACAGGACAGATCCATGAGCAGAAAGAGCGACGCAACAGGAATACAGTAACAATAATAGTTACAAAGATTACCACCGCCGCCGGATGAATTGTATTGATGCCGCCACCCTTGAACCAGGAGGCGGCTCCAAGAAGTCCGGATATGGGGAGAAAACCTTCCATGCCATCAGGACGTGGTACAAAAGCAGAGCCTCCGCCCAAGCGCATGTACGTGACAAACTGGTAAAACCGCAAACCCAGCCAGAGCATGAAACCCAGAAAACAGAACTGGATGGCTATGCGCAGCGGCTGCATGTAGCGAGCGGACATGCTCTTCTCCCAACTTGGTACCCGCTAGAAAAACCGGGTTATAGGTATCCTATTCCACCTTTATGGCAATGTAATGCACACTGTTATCGGGACGTCTCAGCAGCAGGCGCGCGACGTCGCCCTTGACAAGTTTTGCCGTAACGGCATTGAAAGCAGCCAGTGTTTCCGGACGCTGGCCATTGATCTCTATGACAATCGAGCCGGTTAAAACACCGGAATCTTCTGCCGAAGAGCCAGGCTTGACTTCGCTTATGACCAGGCCCTTGGCTTCGCGTATACCAAGCCGGTCTGCCTTTTCCTTGTTAAGCTCCTCAACAGCGATGCCGATCTTGTCGCTTTCATTACTACTGACTGAAGATACCTCGCTGCTACCGTCCTTCAACTTGCCGACAATAATCGACACATACTGTTTTTTACCATCACGAAAAACAGATAGTTTGACTTTTTTGTCGATCGGCGTTGCCGCTACAAAACGGGGCAGTTCATTCCCGCCGTCATTGATTGGCTTACCGTCATATTCAAGAATAACATCGCCGGCTTTGAGCCCGGCACGTTCTGCCGGCGTATCCTTCTCCACGCTCGCAATCAAAGCGCCTTTTTCTGATTCAAGCCCGAAGGACTTGGCAAGATCGGCCGTCAACGGCTGGAAGCGTACTCCAAGATAACCTCGGGTTACTTTGCCGGAGTCGCGCAGTTGACTGACTACTTCCCTGGCCATGCTGACTGGAATGGCAAAACCGATTCCACCACCGCCACCGGCAATAATTGCGGTGTTGATGCCGATTACCTTGCCCTGTGCACTGAATAGTGGCCCGCCGGAGTTGCCGGGATTGATGGAAGCATCGGTCTGTATGTAGTCGTCATACGGTCCACTTCCGATCACACGGCCTTTCGCGCTGACAATGCCGACGGTAACCGTGTGCGACAAGCCAAAAGGATTTCCGATGGCCATAACCCACTCACCGACCTCCAGTGTGTCACTGTCGCCCAGTTCTGCAAACGGGAGTTTGTCCTTGTCACTGATCTTGATCAGGGCCAGATCGACCTTTTCATCCAGTCCTTTAATCTCACCTTTAAGCTCTCGCCCATCGGAAAGCTTGACCATAACCTCATCGGCTCCATTGACAACATGATTGTTTGTCAGGATGTAACCGTCAGCACTGATGATAAAGCCGGTACCGAGACTTTGCTCGCGACGAGGGCGCTGTTGCGGCATGTCATCAAAATAACGATTGAAGAAATCATCCAGGAAATTGTTTCCAAAGGGATTTTGCTGCTGGGGTCTTCGCAATCGCTGCTTGGGTTTGATGTTTTTGGCTGTGCGAATATTGACAACAGTCGGATTAAGTTTCTTCGACAACTCGACAAAATCAGGGCTGATCGGTCCGGCATCCGATAGAGATGGCAGCGCCAAGGCAGACACAAGCCCCATGACCAGAAAACGAAATGATAATACGGTTGATTTGAACATAATCTGACCTCCCTGATTTTTTTCTGTATTTAACAGATCAGGGCGGTATCGCTTGAGTCACGACACCGCCCCAGACCGTTTGGCTAAACAAGATAATAAATCACGCCAGAAAAATCAACCCCTGCTAACCTTCTTTCAGTATGTACCCCTGACCGCGAACTGTATGGATGAGCTTGGTGGGGAATTTACCATCGACCTTCTTGCGCAGATAATTAATATATACGTCGATGATGTTGGTAAAGGTTTCAAACGGGTATTCCCAGACGTTATCGGCTATATTTGCTCTGCTGAGAACGGTGTTGGCATTACGCACCATGAATGCCAGCAACGTGTATTCCTTGGCAGTCAGAACGATCTCAGTCTGACCTCTCCAGACCTTGTGATTAACAGGATCCATGCGCAAGTCTGCAAAACGGATTTCAGCTCCGCGGTCCTGCTCTCCTCGCCTGATGAGTGCCCTGACTCTCGCCTGAAGTTCTGCGAAGGCAAATGGCTTGGTCAGATAATCATCAGAACCGGCGTCAAGACCTGAGACGATGTCCTCAGTTGTATCCTTGGCGGTAAGCATCAGCACAGGAACCTGATTGCCAGCTTCACGCAATTCACGCGCAACCGTTACACCGTCTTTCTTCGGCAACATGTTATCGAGAATAATCAGATTGAAGTCTCCACCGATTGCCCGCTTGAGACCCTCTGCACCGTCATGGCACACTGCAACCTGATAACCATCATCCTCAAGTCCACGCTTGATAAAACTTGCAACCTTTTTTTCATCTTCAACAATCAAAATTTTCATCAGAAACTCCTTTCTTATAATTAGGCAGCACTGTAACTACACTCTTATGTATCACGGTTTAATTTTGCTCTCCATACGCCGCATTATCTCGGATGCGGCCTCTTCGACTGATCTATTCGTGATATTAAGTACGAACCATTCGGGATGCTGCCGGTAGAGCTGTCTGCAGGCAGCCAGTTCTTCTTCAACCTGCTGGTAATCATTATAACTACCACGCGGGCTTTGCCGCATATTGATCAATCGCGAGGTTCTGATTTCCACAAGTCTCTTTGGATCAATCAGCAGACCAACAATCTTGCCCTGATCGATCTCAAACAACTCTTCAGGAGGTGCAATTCCAAATACCAGTGGAACATTCGCAACCTTATACCCTTTGTGAGCCAGGTACATTGAAAGAGGCGTTTTGGATGACCTCGACACGCCAACCAGCACAAGATCGGCTTTATGCAGGTAGCGCGTTTCCTGCCCGTCATCATGCTTAACGGTGAAGTTGACCGCCTCAACCCGCCGATAGTAATCAGTATCAATCCGGTGGAGCAAACCCGGCTTTTCCCGTGACGGGGCACCAAGATAGCGGGACAGGTTGTATATCAACGGACTGAGCAGGTCGACGGTTATCAGGCCGTTTTCCTCTGCCACACGCTCCACCGCCTCTGACAAGTGCGGATCAACCAAAGTATACACAACCAGTCCCGGGTCGTGCACTGCAATTGACATGGCCTGTCGCACGTCAGCTTGAGAACGAATTTGAAAGAGTCGCTGTACCCGGACATCTTCTTCATAAAACTGTGAAAGAGCAGCACGTATGACACGCTCTGCGGTTTCTCCAGTAGAATCGGAAAGCACATAAATTGTCTTCATGATGCTAAAGCGCCACCCATCACGTTAATTAGACTGACGGTCATTATTTCTAATGAGAATGTACGTTGCGACAATATATTTGTCAAGCAATTTTTGCGTTTTTTAATAACAGGTCTCCATAAAATTGTTGACCAATCAGGAATCATGTTTATACTGTATACAAACTATCTCTCGGGGGTGAAAGTATGGGTAAGGAATATACGCTTCAAGAGGCCATCAGCCTTGCAATTAAAGCAGAAAAAGACAGTATGGACTTTTACCGCAGAGCAGCTTCTGTGGCCAAAAACGAAAGAGCCCAAAAAGTTCTGGAATTACTGGCAAATGAAGAAGCTGGTCATTTAAAAGCTTTTTTTGGTCACTACAAAGGTGCAGAATTTGGTAACTTGACTTCATACATGAACTCTCCGGCAGACACCAAAAACCCCACATTCATGAAACTTGAAAAAGCGATCGTCGAAGACATGGTCGAGCAGAGGGCTCTTGAGCTTGCTCTTATTGAAGAGAAAGAATGTATCGGACAATACACACAACTTGCACAAGGTGTTGTAGATCCAGCCGTAAGAGCGGTTTTTGAAAGGGTGGTAAAAGAGACACAGGGACATTATGCCTTGATTGAGTCCGAATATGCCCACATCATGGGTATGGTCCATGAGACCGACCAGGATACATACGTTCGCGAATAGTTTATTGGGAATTTGCTAAGCCGAAAGCGGTCTGCTGCCTTATGGCATCAGGCCGTTTACAATTCTAAACGAGGATGCATATGAATCGGATATTGCTTTGTTCTGCTGTATTATCTTTATTTACAACACAGATTACATTTGCAGGTGATAAAGTGCCACAGTCGGGTACCAATCTTGGCAATGTAAGGGGTGGTGATTTCAAACAAGCCCAGCGTATTATTGCCAGAAACTGTACCAAATGCCACTCAAGGGACAGGATTGATGCCGCGCTCTCTGCAGGGAAGAACATGTTCATAATTCAGAAAGTCATGGAAAAGCGAGGGGCCGTATTAAATGCAAAAGAGCAGGAAGTGCTTGGCATCTACTGGAAAAAATTGAGTCCCCTGAAAAGCAAATAAGCCCATTTCCATGCAAGCATTTGCGAACAAGAACCTTCCCGTCACAGAAGGTTCTTGTTTTTTTGGCGCTACAATCCAAGGACGTGATATCGGCAATATTGTGCTGGTGACAGAGCACGACGAACCACCCTGAAGAACGATTACCTGATCGACACGATCCCTGGGGCCGGTGTGCATAGTGGCAAGATTGTTGTGGAACTCATGAAAGAACTGAATCAATGACCGGCAGATACCAATTCCGTGTTCAAAAGCGGTGCCCCAAGGAGAAGAGACCATGGCTGACAACTCTCCAGACAGGGGCCACATCTGCCAAGAAAAATTCTTTGCCGGCAGGTACTTACATAAAATACTCTGTTATTAATTTTTACGGCTTCAAACAATTTCAATAATAAATTTCAGAAAAAGGGTTGACATGATTCCGTATTCGATATAATTTCAGTCAACAATTTGCTGAGAAGGTAGTCGATAATACTAAACCATTCGCGAGGATGGGGCGGAAAGCCTATAGGGTCTCACAGAGACAGCCGGGTTGCCGAAATATCATAACTGATATATGGCAACCCGGCTTTTTTTGTGTGCCCATTCTTCTCAGCAGGCGATAGACGATAATACTAAACCATTCGCGAGAATGGGGCGGAAAGCCTACAGGGTCTCACAGAGACAGCCAGGATGCCGAAATGTCACCTTACTTCGGTCCCTGGCTGTCTCTGTGTCCGGACACGGAAAACAGCGGGGGAACACTCACAAGGAGGAGATGCAACCACAAAAAGATTGCATGGGTGAACGTTTTTCACAGTAATTGCTGTTTCAACCGAAATGTACAAAACCAAAAATAACGGAGGAAAGACCCAATGTTTTTTAAATCCAAGAAGTTAGTTTCAGTGTGTGCCATCAGCAGCCTTCTCATCGCAGGACTCGTTTCCACCAGTTTTGCCGACTCCGACCGTGATGACGACCGCGATAACGATCGTGACGGACGACGTGGCCGGAAACACAGTGTAAGACCGACCCCAACACCTGCTCCTGCTCCTACGCCAGCTCCAACTCCGAGACCGACTCCTGTTCCTACGCCGGCTCCTACACCGAGACCGACTCCTGCTCCTACGCCGGCTCCTACACCGAGACCAACTCCTGCTCCTACGCCAGCTCCTACGCCTAGGCCAACCCCTGCTCCGACACCGACTCCGGCTCCTGCCAAGACCTTTGCTCTGTACAACCAGTACTGCGCCGGGTGCCACGGATCGTCGAAGCAAACCGCATCAGCATCTTCGACTCAGTCCGCCATCAGCGGCAATAAGGGCGGAATGGGCTCGGCCTCCCTCAGAGCCCTGTCTGCTGCGCAGCTTTCCGCGCTGGCCGCCGGGCAGTAGTCATTTCGGCAGCTTGGGCGACATCAGTATACTGAGAACAGCCCGACTGCAGAAGAATTCGGCATATCAAATCTGCTGATGCCGTAATTGTTCCGACCGGGAGAGCTTTCAGCTCTCCCGGTTTTTTTGTTGAACCTGCTGTTCTTCACGAAGGATATGAAAAAATGAGCGGAGTATTGCGAACGCTTTTTAGCACACTACTGCTGCTGTTGACTGCAACAGCACTTTCAGCAAGTGAGATCCAGGCCTTAACCTCTGACGACAAACCGTTGAGCGTTCAGCAGTGGATGAGATACGACTGGAACGCCTCCTCCGGGAAACCGGGCACTGCCCGTTTCGAAATCGTGCAGGGAAAGGACGGTGCTCAGCTTCAAATCGTTGCGGCAGCCCCCAACGACGCCCGCTTCGTACGTGAACTGTCGGTGGAACCGGATACGGTCTATCGCTTCGCCTGTCTGGCCCGCAGCGAAAATGTCGGTTCCGCCGCCCGGGGCGCCGGAATTTCTGTTGCAGAGATTCAGGATGGCTCGCCTGACATCAAAGGCAGCGGCAACAACTGGCAATTGCTTGAGTTTTATGGAAAAACCGGTTCAGACCAGAAGAAGCTGTCCGTAACGGTCGGTGTCGGCGGGTATGGCAGCCTGAACAGCGGAACTGTCCGGTTCAGAGATGTAACGGTGGCAAAGGTAAGCAGCGCACCAGCCGGCATTCGAGTAGCATCGCTGCAGCCTCCTGCGGTTACCGCCCCCGCTCCGGTCGGCCGGGTCCGTGCAGGTGGAGCGGTCATAGCGGCCCTGGGCTGTATTGGAGTGTTGCTTGCGTGTTGGGGAGCCATTATTCGGCGCCGGGGCGGTAATATTGGCGAATGGGCGCCGGATGAAACCGACCCGGTTGCTGCGCCGCATAAAAAGGTCGAATTGGTTGATATTACCGTGATGGCGGCCCTGTCGGTTGCCTGTCTGTTGGTTTCCCTCTTCAATCTCGGCGGCCACATTGCCCCTGAAACAGGCTGGCAATCCACCGCGGCCGGCGAATCAGTGACCATAAATCTTGGCCGCGAGGTGGATCTTTCCCGCATCTATTATTACTGCGGCATCAACGACAGTAGCGGCGATGGAAGCCAGTATTCGATTGCCGCGCTCAACCCTGCCGGAGCCTTTGTCGAACTGGCATCATTCAATAAAGACGACGTGGGCGTCTGGAAGTACAGCGAGGTTACCGTACGGACCAGCGCCGTCCGCCTCACCGCCGACACTCCCGGCGGCCGTTTGAACGAAATTGCCTTTGTCGAAAAGGGGAGCCGGATTCCACTGACGGATCTCAAGATCGTTAAAGGAGAGCTCTCCGGCGCTGACAGGGGAAAAACGAAAAGCCTGATCGACGAGCAGTCGTCCTTCGAATTCGCCCCCTCCTTCCGGACCGGATTCTACTTCGACGAGATTTATCACGCCCGGACAGCCTGGGAAATGCTCCACCGGATCGAACCGTACGAAACGACCCATCCGCCGCTGGGAAAGCTCCTGATCTCTTCCGGCATTGCCGTTTTCGGAATGAATCCCTTTGGCTGGCGGGTCGTCGGGGCGCTTTTCGGAGTCGCGCTGGTGCCGCTGATGTACCTCTTTGGCCTTAAGCTTTTCCGCAACCGCTATTACGCCTTCTGTGCCGCATTCCTGATGACGGTCGAATTCATGCGTTTCGCCCAGAGTCGGGTAGCGGTGATTGATGTCTACGGTGTCTTTTTCATTCTGCTGATGTACTACTTCATTCTCGACCTGTTCCCGGAAAAAGGTGAAAGCCCACGCCGCAGCACGAACCTGACACTGCTCCTGGCAGGGGTCGCCTTCGGCATCGGAGCGGCATGTAAGTGGATTGCGCTCTATGCCGGCTGCGGCATGGTCCTTCTGGTGATCCTGCGGACGGCAGCGGAACTGCGGCAGCGGAATTATCCCGCAATGTACGGGATGGCCGGATTTCTCCTGCGGCGGATCGGCGTCTGCCTGGTTGCATTCGGGGTGCTGCCGGCCCTGATCTATCTTTCGGCATTTCTTCCGTACCTGGCCCTGCCCGGTCCGGGTCACGATCTGACGGGTGTTTTCCGCCTTCAGGCCCACATGCTGAATTACCATCGGACGCTGCAGGCCACCCATCCCTTTTCCTCACCCTGGTGGTCATGGCCGCTGGACCTGCATCCGATTTGGATGTACACCGGGGCCGGTCTCCCCGACGGAACCGCCTCCAGCATCGTTTCCTTCGGCAATCCCGCCATCTTCTGGCTGGGCATACCCGCCGTTGCAACGGCTGCCTTTCTCGCCCT
>JACMKN010000112.1 GCA_014380135.1 Deltaproteobacteria bacterium | reverse complement strand
TACCCGCCCCCTGCAGCAGAGTCCCCCAAGTCTTTGACCCGTTTTTCACCTCAATATAGATCTGCCTGACGGGCTGTCTCGTCCTGGCGGCGATCACGGTGGCAATAATCAACTCCTGGCTGGAGGCCCTCGCCTGCCGCATGGCAGCCAGCTCACCGTCTCCCAACAACTTGTAGCTGACAAACAGCTCGTCAAGCACAGTTTCGGCCAAATGGGCAGTTGATGATCTTACATTCAGGGCGCTTGCGAAGCGATCGCCCAGGGTTTTCGTGTCGAAACGCAGCGCTGCCAGAACATCCTTCCATGACTCATGTTTCAACCTGGCCTGCAGCAGGCTTTCCGGTGACGTACCCGATTTTGAAGCGATCCAGTATGCAATCCAGAGGTCGTCGGGAGAAGTCCCCTGCTGCTTTTTGATCACGATGGTTTTCTTGTCGATTTTAAACACGCCGGCAAAGAAGGAGTTTTGCGTCGTGGCCAGCAGATAGGGGTCGGCCGCCGCCGGGCGCGCCGCATCGTAGGAACGATCGGTAAAGCAATGACAGGTAATGGCCGGCATCGCCAGTGCCGGCAGCGGAAAGAGGAACAGCAAGATCAGGGTGAGCAGATTGGATTCAGCTTTGAAGCGGAACATGATTTTCCTCTCTTGAATGCCGTATGTTTTGACTGACTCTTGCTGGAGTATAGCGCGATTTTCCTGATCATTATTGACGCATGTCAAGGTAAGCTGATTTAAAGGTTGTTAGCGTAACATTACGACGGGTGCTGCCGCCATTTACAGAGCGGGCCTCCGGCGACCGGCGGCAGGGTCGTCATACTATTCAACAGTTATAAGGAGTTGCCATGTCGGGGGATCTGAAGACAGCGGCCATTGCTGCTGAAAACACCAAGCCCGGCGCTTCTGTTCGGGAGGGCGGCCAAATACTGCCCGGCGCCACGGCCATTGCGCCGGAAGCGGAGCCTGCCCCGCTCAGGGCTTATCCCGCCAAGCTCTTCGTCGAGGTTACCACGCGCTGCAACCTGGGCTGCTTCATGTGCGTGAAACAGACCGAAGGCTGCGGCATGAGCGAGGGCGATCTGACGCCGGAAACATTCGCTGCGCTGGAGCCCGCTTTTCCCTATCTTGAAGCGCTGGTCCTGAACGGCGTTGGAGAACCGCTGCTCAATCCACACCTGGAAACATTCATCCGCCGGGCCAAAAGCTCCATGCCGGCTGCGGGCTGGATCGGTTTCCAATCCAACGGCCTTCTGATCAGCGACTCCCGGGCACTTTCCCTGGTCGAGGCCGGTCTGGACAAGATCTGCCTCTCGATCGATGCCGCCTCTCCGGAAACATTCCGCAAGGTTCGCGAGGGAGGGGAACTGCTGGCGATCGAACGGGCCTTCACGGCCCTGGCGGCGGCCAAGCAGCGCTGCAACCGTCCGGAAGTGCAGGTGGGAATAGAATACGTGCTGATGAACAGTAATCTCGGGGAGCTGCCCTCAGCGCTGCGCTGGGCCGCCGAACAGGGCGCCTCTTTTGCCATAGTGACCCATGTCCTGCCTTACGATGAAAGCCATGCGGTGGAAGCCGCCTACAGCAATTGTACCGACGAGGCCATCGCGCTGTTCGGCGCTTACAAGGCCGAGGCGCTCCGCCAGGGGCTCGATATCCACCGCTATTTCGAATCGC
>JACMKN010000111.1 GCA_014380135.1 Deltaproteobacteria bacterium | reverse complement strand
TGTGCCCTGCTGATCAAACCGGGTGGCAAATGTGCCGATATTCACTCGGTCTTCGTGGCCCTTGCCAGGGCGGCCGGGGTGCCGGCCCGGGAGGTATTCGGCATCCGCATGGGCAAGAAGGAGCGTGAGGATATCACCACCTGGCAGCACTGCTGGGCGGAGTTCTACCTGCCGGGCTACGGCTGGGTGCCGGTGGATGCCGCCGATGTGCGCAAGGCGATGCTGACCGAAAACCTGAAGCTGAGCGATGCCAAGGCAGCCGAGTTTCGGGCCTATTTCTGGGGCGGGATTGATCCGTTCCGGGTCAAGCTCTCTGTCGGACGCGACCTGACCCTGAACCCTCCCCAGCCGGGCGGCCCGGTTAACTATCTGATGTATCCCTTCGCCAATCTGGGCGGCAAGGTCATCGACTGGCTTGACCCGGCCACCTTCAAATACAGCATTATCTACACGGCAAAATAAAACCGGCGGGGCATCAGCCCCGCTCATTAAAACCCGCCACCCGAATTCCCCAAGACCGTAGCGCCTTATTCCTGATGCAGCCCGGCTTTAAATTTTAATCTTGACAGCAGGCCACTTTTCACAGTTAATGACTTTGGTTTTCATTATCGCTTTTCGGAGCAATCATGGCCTGTTCAGTCGCAGCCGCCACAAAAGGCCCCCGACTGCTCTGGCAGCCAATATCGCAGAAAGTGGACAATCAAAGGAGGATTCATGTGTATCGCATTGATAGGCGGAATGGACCGGTTGGAAAGGCATTACATGGATGAGGCGGGACGGGCGGGTGTTGAACTGCGGGTTTTCAACACATCCGAAGTCAACATCGGCGCCAAGCTGAAACATGCCGATGCAATGCTGATCTTCACCAACAAGGTGTCGCACAGGATCAAGAAGGAAGCTATGAACGCGGCCAGGATCAACGACATCCCGGTCTTCATGCAGCACTCGTGCGGGGTCTGTACGTTGCGGAGCTGCCTGAACTGCCTGCTCATCATACACAGCAAGAATGGGATGAAAGATGCCCAAACACTTGAAATTCATTGAAGTCCATGGAGTCCCTGCGCACGGCGACAATCAGGCCATCGCCAAATGCAGTTTGCGCTTTTCCGATCGGATTTAGCGATTCGGATTATCCTGATCCGGATAACGCCGGGCGATCTCCTGCAGCTGTTCAGGTGCTATCGCCAGGAAAGTGTCCACCACAACCGGATCGAAATGGCTGCCGCTGAGACTTTTAATCTCAGCGGTCGCCTCCTCGTAACTCATCGGTGAGCGGTAGGGGCGCTCGGACGTCAACGCATCATAGACGTCCGCCACCATAAACATGCGCGCCCCGAGCGGAATACCCTCTCCTCTCAGCCCGCGCGGGTAGCCGCTGCCATCCAGCTGTTCATGGTGCGCATAAACAATTTCAGCGGCATCCTTCAAAAAACCGATCTTCTTCACAATCCGGTAGCCCGCCTCGGAGTGCTTGCGCATTTCGTCCCATTCCGGCTCCGTCAACTTGCCCGGCTTCAGCAGGATCTGATCCGGCACAGCTATTTTTCCCACGTCGTGCAGCAATGCACCGAAACCAATCTCCCGTTTCGCCTTTTCATCGACTCCCAGCCGGTCGGCGATCAATCCGGTGTACTCCCGCACCCGTTGGGAATGCAGGCGGGTGCTGTGTTCGCGAAGATCCAGTGCCGAAACCAGACCAAGCAGGGTCTCCTCATTGGCATTGGCAAGTTCCTGAAGAATTGACCGTTGCCGGTCGAAAAGCCAGCCCGGTATCAGCCCCGCCACCCAGAAACCGGCCAATTCGCCCAGTTGATTGGCCTGTTCCATGTAATTGCCCGGCCAGTCCAGCAAGGCATGCATGATAAAGAGCAGGCTCACCGCTGAGGTCGTGAGAATCGCTCCTCTCAGTCCAAACCAGGCGGCGGCCATCACTGGCGGCAGGAAATAGAGCTTGCGCAGAACAATGTGAATTTTATGGTAATAGTGCGGTTCGGTAGGCGTTGCGTAGTGCAGCAGGGCGATTATTCCGATTAAACACGCCAGCAAAATGATCTTGTTTCGAGATCCGTTTTTTTTGTTCACCGGCGGCTTCCTTGTTGAACACGTAGTTTGTGGCACATCGTTCTGCGCTCGACCGGTTACTGCGGAATATCCCCCTGTTTCAGTAGGACAATGTAGCATATTCATTAGCGTAACAATCATCCCCCAGAATCTCTGACGGCGTATTGCCCAACATAATCGGCATGATACAAGATCAGGTCAAGTGTGGCACGCAAGTTGATATAGCTAGGCATAACAAACAGGCTCACACCTGAAAATTTATCCGGAGGAGATAGAATAATGAATAAAAACATGATCGTCGGAATTGCAGTGGCAATGGGAATGCTTTCAGCAGGCGCTTTATCGGCATCAGCCGCTGTTTCGTGCTGCGGAGACAGCCAATGTTCCGACAAGCAGGCTCATCAGCAATTTACGAAGGAGACCGCCGCGTTGTCCAGTGCCTTGAAGGCCAAGGATATCAAGCTGCGGGAGCTGGCACTGTCTGGGACCTATGATACCTGGCAGGCAGCTGCTCTTGAAACGGACTTGAAAGAACTCAAAGCCAAGATCAATACTGTTGCAGTAAAACATGGTATTTCAGCCTGCTGCCGCAGTTAAGGACCTCGCTGGATCCTGAAATGAGAGCGTATAATCTCCCGTCGCCTGGCGGGAGATTATACGCTCCTTAAAAAATCATATAACTGACGGATGACCTGCTACCCTTGTTTTTCAGCGGCCCGCTTTAAAAAGGACGGGGCAGCGGCCCTGGACACCTTGGATAACTTCTGCATCAGATCGAAAGGCACCTGCCTGAGCTTGTAATCCGTTTTCAGGTCCTTGACCATGCTGGTCCAGAGATGACCCGTCATCTCGGCATCGGCAAGTGCCCGGTGGTGCACCCCGTCGGTCTTTAGATTCTTGCAGCGGACCAGCGCTTCCAGACTGTGGCTTGGGAATTCCGGGTAAATACGGCGGGAGATGAGCATCGAACAAGCGAACTCCTGACGGCGTTGCAGATTTATCCGCTGCAATTCGGCGTCGAGAAAACGACTGTCAAAACCTGCGTTATGAGCGACCAGGTGGTGCTGCGACATGAAAGATGTAAATTTGTGCATAACCTCTGCTATTGATGGGGCACTGTCCAGCATCCTGTTTGTAATGCCGGTATACTCCTCAATGAAGCGGCTGATTTTCACGCCGGGATTCATCAGACTCTGGAAACGATCCACAATCTCATTATTCTCGATGAGAACCGCCCCGATTTCTATAGCCCTGTCACCGTAATTCGGCGAGAGGCCGGTGGTCTCGAAATCGAGAATGACTACGCTGTAATTACCCACAATGTCACCTTTTCAATCCTTCAATCACTTCATGTCTTCGGGACGGGCCAAAGTTTGGTGCGAATTACGGCAAACGGCCTTCCTGGCGGAGTTTTGCAAGAATTGCATTGATCCTGGGCATGGCTGCCAGGGCTGCCTTTTCCCCCTCCATGATCGCCTCGTTGCGGCGACTGAAATCCGCTGAGCCGACAAAACCCACGATCGGCTTGATAACCACGTCGGCCTGGCCGAGCGGAATCAGGGACATCTTGCTGTACATGATCTGTATCGATTTCATGATGGTTTCCATCGTAGAAGCGGGAACAACCGAGTCGATACCGGATGAGATATCAACGGCGATCACGACATCGGCGCCATAGCTCCTGGCAATATCGACCGGCAGCGGATTGACAACGCCGCCATCCACATAGCTGGACCCCGAGAATCTGGCCGGTTGGAACACGCCGGGAATAGCACAACTGGCCTGAACGGCCATGCCGATATTGCCGGAATTGAACACAACACCTTGGCCGGTTTTGATATTGGTGGCCACGGCATAAAAGGGGATTTTGAGTTTATCGTTCGGGGCCTGCCGTAATTTTGTGTTGATAAAGTCCCGCAGACGCTCTCCTTTAAGGAAACCGTTATCGGGCATTGTCAATTCGCCGACGTCGCTTCTCTCCATCGACAGGGCGATCTTCTGCAGGTCGTAGGATCCATAACCGTACGCATACAGGCTTCCGACAAAGCTTCCCACACTCGAACCTACGATCATATGAATCGGGATCTTGCTGTTTTCGAGGATTTTCAGTACGCCGACATGGGCGAAGCCTTTGGAGGCGCCCGCGCCGAGCACGAGCGCAATTCTGGCGGGCCGCTGCGGCGGGATCCGGGATGGGGGCGCAGCAGCACAGCCGGAGATGATCAGGCTGAGGCAGACAAATACATACAGTTTCATGGTACGAACAGGATTCACAGCGGAAGTGATGTTGATCAGATCCCGGAGTTGCCTTGACTCAAACCATAGCTCTTTACGATACTTTTTCATGGGTGTGTCCTCCCCTGCATGGTGTGCCTCGTTTTCCAGGGTCACAAATCAGATCATTGCTTCTTCAGCAGGCGGTCTTCTCCGGCATGATCCAGCGCAGTCCGCCGGGCGCTTTCCGCAGCGACAAAGTCCGCAGCGAAGCGGCGCACCAGCGGCATGAACCCGCGAAAATCGTCGCGCAGGGCATCGTAATGCCGCAACAGCTCGGCCTCGCCGCCCGCCAGCGGATTGGAGCGTACTACCCTTTTAGACATGCGTTCCAAGGCGCTGCCGATGCCGGCCACAGTTCCGTAGGAGGGGAGCAGCACCTCGAAGATCGTCGGCACAAGCTTCTGCAGACGCTCGGGCAACTCGGCCTGCTGCTGCCCGATGATCGAGCGGGTCCTGGCAAGATACCGGTCGAATGGTTCATCCGACCAGTTGTCCCACTCCATGACCAGGAAGTGATCATAGAACAGGTCGATCAGCACCCCGCGATACAGGCCGTAGTGCGGATCAAGACGCCGCCGGCTGCACTGGAACTGATCGTCACGGCTGGCAAAGGAGTCTATCCCGCGGTGCAGTGCGAGTCCCAGCCTGATACGCTCGGGAAACCGGTCGGCCAGCGGGCCCTTGACGAAGTCACCCATGAAGTTGCCAACCAGGATCTGGTCGTCCGCGCCGGAGAGCAACATGTGGAAAAGAAAGTTCATGAAGGGGCTACTCTTTGAAGCCGCCCACAAAATCGATGACGCACATGCTCCCGAAGCGCGGATGGTGACCACAGGCGACCCCGGCCGTATCGAAAGCGGTACCGAAGGTGTTTTTGCGATGCCCCCGGTCCGGCACGCCGTCGTCGATGATCAGCTGCATGACCATGTTGCGGGGATCATGGGGGCCATAGCCGATGTTTTCAGCGATTTGCCTTTCCCATTTCCCGTGCCGCTCGATCCGTTCCTGCATGCCGCGACTCTGCCGGCCGGTGTGGCCGGTGGCGCCGGAACGGCCCTGTTCTTCCGTCAGTTCGGCCGCTGCCGCGGCAAGCCCATCCGACCAGGCCAGGGGCGGCAGTGGCTTCTGGCGGGAGAGATATTTGATCGCCTCGTCAACGGCTTTAACTCCCTCTCCGGTTTGCACTCGGACAGTGCTGCCCGGCAGCAGGTAGGTTTTCCCGCGGAACTGGCCGCGGAACTCGCGCAGAAAGCCGGCATAGGTGCGCGGTTCAGTGCGGGCCAGATTTATCTCCTCCAGGACCTGTGTGGCCAGGCTTTGATCAAGGGCGGTGGCCGGGGTTGCAAGCGCGAGCAACAACACAAAAGTCAAATATAAGAGTTTCATTTTTAGATCCCGTAAATTATTTTGGAATGTATTTCTGACTATTAAAGTTATGCACTAGCTTCCCCGGCCAGTTGTTTCATATCATTAACTTCACCGGAAGTCTCGATCCCGGACTGCTTCAGCGCCTGCACCGCATCGGCCAACGGCTTTTCAAAAGCGCCCTCAAGCTTGATGATATGTTCAACCATCCACTGGATCATTTCCGGCCATTTGTCACGGTTGTATCCATCCACCTCTTGACCATACCTGACATAACTGGATTTTTTGTCATTCAGCCTGTCCCAGGAGAACTCCTGGCCAAAGGCGGTTTCAATTGAGGACTTCCTGGCGGACAGCTTGTCAAAGATATATTTGTTCTCAAGTTTGTTGGTCCGGGATATCTGAACCTCGACACGGATCACATTGTTCCCGAATATCAGGTTGAACGGACAGCCACTGATACCCGATCCTGCGGTAACCCAGTGCTCCTTGCCCGGGTTGATGTCATTAAACAGGCCTGTTGTGCTCGACCGCAGGGCCTCAAGAGCTTTGCCCCAGAATTCCTGCCGGATCCCGTGTCGGTTCTTTGCTACGAATTCGGTGCTCTTTTCCGCAGCCTCTTTGCGGGAGATGCCGATCATATACTCTGCCGCCTCCCGTGTCGGAATGATCTGCTCCAGATTCAGCAACAGGTTGTCGCCCATGCCGTAGGTGGTGGCCTTGAAGCATTGCAGCCGGATATTCTGGCTCAGCAGCCAGAGGACAGTCGAAGTCACTTCTTTACGAAATTTTGCCGCTACGAAAATGATTCTCTGCTTGTTGCCGCTATTGATGACCACCTCACCAAGGTCAGGTTCATTCAAAAACTCGCAGATCAGTGCCTGCGCATCCCCGCATCCACAACACCGGTCAAGGTATTTCTGATAAATTTCCACGATCTGCTGTTTGTTGAGAGTGGAACAGTAAGATGCAAACTTGAGAGACTGCCAGACCACATCACGCCCGGAGTCGTCCAGATTGTTCTCGATGATTACCAGATTGCCATCCTTATCAAGGGCCAACAGATCCAGCCGATCGTTAGTGTCATCAAACCCGTCGAACTCCTTCTGGATGATCAGCAGATCCTCGCCCAGGGCCATCGGTTCGTTGGCCAGCCACTCCTGCAAGTGCTCCCGCTCGTGAAGACCAAGGTCAGTAAACTTCTTTATTGCTAATGGTGTGATGCGATTCTGTGTCTTGTCGATCTGGTACATTATGTCACCTCTTCCCTCCGGGACAAGCAAATCAGGGTCAAACCGTCAGGGTCAAATCTCATCAGGATACAAAAAAACCGCCACCGGCAGCCTGCCGGTAAAGCGGCGCTTATCTGCCCCAATACTCTCTCGAACACCCCACTATTTACCCCATACCATAAAAGCACCCTCACCCTACCCCAGCACCGACCGCCTGTCAACGAACCACATTAAAACATCAGCAATTTCGTATACATATACACTAAAGCAGGCATTTTCAAGCGACTACGCCACGAGATCCTCAAATAGCGAACCAATAGAAAGTCCTGTATCAAGGGCTGCCACGGGAATCCCTCTCTGCCGTAATCTCCAACTCGACCCGGCTCCCGGATGCCCCTCCCTTCGCCGCTGCACCGTATATGTCCCCGCTCTTCAGGAAGACCCGCGCTGAATCCATTTTCCCCTGCTTGACCAGAAACGCCCTGACCCCGGCAGCCCGGCTTTCGGCCAGGCTCCGCAGTTGCTGCTCGTCCCGATTCGCTCCGTCTTCACGTTCCCTGTCCACAAAACCGGCCACCCCGATCTTGAGCGCCGGCTTGTCGTTAAGCGCCGTTGCCAGCTTGAGCAGCTTTTCCCGTTCGCCGGGAGATAGCTCGGCGGAGCCATAGGCGAAGCCGACGCTGCTCAAATCTTCCTTCCCTCCGAACAGGGACTGGAGCAGGGCCAGGGGGGAATTGGCCGCCTTGACGACCAGTTCCTTCAGGACCTCCAGTGCCACGTCCGCTACGCTGAACTGCGGATCATCGGTACGGCCCGTCACCGGCAGCTCGAAGCGGATCTCCCCCTTGCGGTCCTTGAGGATCTCGACGGCCCGGCGGACCGGCAGGGTTGTGGCCTTGTCGCTTGCGATGTGCCGGCCGAAGTGCAACTGATCAATGAAGACCTTATTCTCCAGTTCCAGCTTTCTGTTCTTTATCCGGTAGCTGGAGTCAAGGGACAGTTGGCCTCTGTCCACAGCATAGCCGAGGTAGGTCGCCGCATAGGGGGTCAGGGGGGAAAGCTCGACGTCGCTGAAGTTTACCTTGAGGTCGGCGAAGATATCGTCGCGCAGCGGATTGATCCGCCCGGTAACCCTGAGAGGGGACCGGTTTTGCAGGTTGCCGCGCAGTTCCAGGTCGGCAAACGAGTTTTCCTCGGAGGAGAGGCCGCTGATCCGTCCACCCAGATTGAAAATGGTCGCGCTGTAACCGCCTTTCACATGCCGGTCGTTGAAGGCAAGCAGGCCGTCCTGCATCGTGACACGGCCCAGCCGGACCATGCTTCTCTTGCCTTTGACGGCTGTCTCCACCCCTTTCCCCGCCGGTATCCGTTTGTAAAGGTGCTGGAGGTTGAGGCTTCCGTCCTTTTCGACGACTACCCGTGAATAGAAGCGGTTGAGGGCCACTTCCCCGATATAAAGGATGAAGGGATCAGTGCCCCATTTCATCTTGTCCACGCGGAGGCTTTCCCATTTCAGAAAGTCCTGCCCTTGGGCGTCGAGACAGTATAGGGAACGGATGGCGGCCGATCCGTCGAACGTGCCGCTCAGGCGGTTTCCCCTGGCAGCCAGGGAGACGGCCAGACTGGCATCGAACATGCCGTCCGCCACGACCATGTTGAGGGTCCTGGGGAGGTAGGAGTCGAAGTCGGTCAGCGGAAACCGCTGCACGGCCAGCTTCCCGTCAAGCTTCCAGGGGGTCGGTCTGACGCTGCCGGAGGCCTTGAGCGAGCCACCTTTCCCGTATGCCGCCGTCACCCTGAAGGGGATCGGGGCGAAGGGCGGGCCGGCGAGCTTCTCCAGCGAGAAGGTGATATCTTCGAAGGTAAAGCTCGGCCGCTCCGCCAGCATCTCATCCGTAAAGACGGCGCTCATTCCCGACCCGGAGATGCGTCCGATCCGGTAGCGCAGCGACGGCTTCACATTCGGCGTCCCCTTTCCGCCTTCGTATAGGAGAGTCAGAGGCAGGAGCGCCCCATGCCGGTCGCGGGAGAAGCGGAGATCACCATCCTTGAGGGTGACATCGGCCACCTCCAGCAGGTTTTCCTTGTGGCTGAACTTGCCCCCGTCGAGGGAGAACGACGCCAGGGTTATCTCCTCCCTCTTCCCGAAGGGAGCGGAAAGCTGCCGGGCCTGGACGGAGAGATTTCCAAGCCGGATCCCTTCCGTCCCGCTATAGTCCAGATTGCCGGCAACAGCGAGCCCCATCAGGGCCAGCAAGTGGGCCCCGCTCCGGTCGGCCACCTTCAGGTCGGCAAACGACACCCTGCCGTTGAGAGCCAGCTCCGGATTTTCCTTGTGCGCCGCCCGGTAGCTCAACGCCAGCTTCCCCGACACCCTGCCAGATTTGACCCGGACCGGGAGCGCTGCGGGAAGGTAGGCCATGTAATTGGGCAGGGAGACATCCTTCAGCTCCAGGGTGGCAGAGGCTTCGTCCGCCCTGGGGAACGGCCTGAGCTTCCCCTCCAGCTGGAGCGGTGAGCCGTTCAGCACGGCGCTCAGGCGGGGGGTGAAGTAACGGTCGGCAAGATACGGAATGGTAGTGAGGAAGGGAATGGCAAGTTCTATCTTGCGCAACTGATGCCGCTTCTCGACGGGCAGACCCTGGTCGATGAAATCGACGGAGCCGTTTGTTATCGTGAGATTGTTGATGGATAAACGGGGACGCCTGGGCAGCCACTTCAGGAGGTCCGAGAAGTTGTAGCTGTTCGCCGCGACCCTGACGATGCGAAGATGGGGAGAAGTTATACGGGCCGCAGCGATAATCGGGGCCCTGCGGTAGAGGGATAAAGGATTAACGGCGATGCGGGCGCTGCTGAACGCGACGAAGGCCGCCCCGCCCCCCCGTTCGGAGAAACTCAGGTCACGGACCTCAACCGTCAGGGTGAAGGGGTTGATGGAAATCCCGCCGATGGCGAGCTTTCTGCCGGTGGCCGCCTCCACTCTCGGCACAGCCTGGCTGCTGAAGATGCCGGGGAGCACGAACGCGATGAAACCCGCCAGAAGAAGCAGTATACCCGCAGCAATAAGCGCCGCTTTCGTCCATCGTTTCATCGTCTCTCCCTTCGTCCCGAAGAGTGTCGCTTATCAACTTTCCATCAACTGATCCAGTTTATCAGGTTATTACAACTTCTGCTGCTCCAGCACGGATTTCAGTTTCTGACGATAGGCCGAAACGCTGATCTGGGCGGTGGTGTACTGCAGCAGTGCATCCAGATAATGAAGGGATGGAGATGAGGCGGGCTTTGATCCGAAATCGGCATAGATGAACGCCACAACGGTGTTTGCGCGTATCAGGGGAAAAAGCAGCACTTCCGGACTCTCCAGCCGGCCGATCAGCCGGTAAAGCTGATGCGGCCAGGTTGAATCGCTGTGAAAGCCATAGTACATCTGGCCGGTTTTGATGACTTCCTCAAAAATCGGCTGGTCGTCAAGCGGGATACGCAGGTTGGACAGGGGCAGCACCCCATCACTTTTATCCCCTATGACCCCGAAAGAGTGTTCCGCCACAAGTTCGGTTTCTGTCACCAAAAAGACGATGGCCCGCTCGAACACTTCGATCAGATAGGCCAGAATGGCAGCCGTTATCTCCGCGCGTGTCGTGCAGCTGCGCAGGCGGGAGATGCAGGTAAAATAGCGCTGTTCATCGCTGCTGACGAATTCCGACGACAAGGTGCGGAGAAAGGCTCCCAAGCCCGAGCAGAAAGCCAGCGCCTGTTGCGCCGGCGATTCTCCGGCACACTCCCGGCAGGGGCGCGGAATAATTGCACGAATTCCCGAACTGAGTGCCGGCAGACCCTGCCGGACCCAGAAATTCGAACAGGCGGCCAGCACAACCGACGCCTGCGGGTATTTCTGCAGTTCCTCGCAGACCCGTATCGTTTCCTGGTCGGCATCGTCATGCGGCACATCCAGAAAAATAACCAGATGCAGCGTTTGGCACAGCAGCAGCCTGATATTGATATCGAGTGAGCCTATGTTGTCCGACGAAACCGCATAGACCCCCTCCTGAAAACAGATCGATCTGAACATGGTGGAGAGCAGCGGCGATTGTGTAATCACTATCACCGCAATGTCCGGGGGTGCCGTAGCCGGGTTGCCTTCTGCCGCGGAACCGGCCAGCAGCGCCAGCAGCTGCCGCTTCTGTTCTTTTGCGGCGGTCGGGAATTCGTCGATGATCAGTTGTTTGAGGGCATCCAGCGACCGGTAACTCTGGTCGCTGCTGCGCTGGATCATGTTCCGTTTTTCCGCAAGCAGCTGCTGGAGCTGTGACGGGCTGTCGCCCTGCTCGCGGCCGCCGGATGTGATGACGGGCGCGTTGACTCCGGGCTGTTCCGCCTCCAGATCCAGATTGTCGACGCCGGCAATGCTCAGGATCTCATCCATGGTGCCGTCACGCACCTTTTCATCAAAGATGCGCAACGATTCCATCAGAATCCCCTGGGAGTTCAGCAGGATTCTTTGGGGAAACCTGGTCCTGGAAAAATGATAGCCGTCGGCATTGTCGCTGCCGGTGACATCCAGGGAGAAGCGCCCTTCTTTCCAGGTCAGCACCTCGACAATAGTCATCTCGATCAATGATTCCAGGCCGTTATAGGCCGCCGTTTCATCAACCATGTCATGTTCGAGCAGGGTGATGACAAGCGGCTTGCGGTCTTTTCCGGCATTATTCTGAATAGCCAGCGCCCGGGCCAGCTGCTCTTCCGTTATGGCACCCGCGCCGACCAGCACCTGCCCGATCCGCACACGATTGTTGAGGAAGTTGGCACTGACCAGGTCACCGTCATGGAACACCAGCTGACTCTCCCCTTTTCCACCGGAGAGCCGGAAAACGCCGCTTTTACGGGAGCCGTGCAGCAGCTGAATGATATCGATAATCGGAAAGTGTTCCAGATCGCCATTAAGTGACATATCTCTGAATCTCCATAAGGCATTTCAGCAGTGGGTCAGAGCGCTTCGTATGTATCGCGCACGAGCGTTTGATCGTATTTTCGTTCGAGCTTCCTGACGGCGAAATGCCCGCGACTCATATTCTGAAAGTGATCAATAAACAGCAGATTGATGCCACCGCCGCCGATGGCGCCGATTATGGGAACAGCCATGGCGGCAGCCTTTTCGGAAACCTGGACCTGGAACCTTGCGGCAACAGCCGCTATCAGGCGCACGAGCGCCGGAGCACCTTCCTCAACCACCGTCTTCTCTGCCAGGTATTTGGATGCTTCCGAGACCGCGCGAGCCAGTGCGCTCCTGACTGCAAAATAGCCGGACTCGCTGGAGTCATCCTGCCGGGATGGTCCTCCCAGGGCAAAGACTTCCAGGCAGGCCAGCTGCGCTTGAGCCGTGGACAATTCTTCGCCTTGTGATCGGCCAATATCGGCGATCGAGCGCAATATGATTGTCGTCGAAACCGGCAATTCAACCATAAGGGCGGGAAGACCGAATGCTCCTCCGATCCCGCCGGACAGGGCCGCCGCAAACTTATGCCAACCCGGACGGGCTTCCCTGGTGCCTGAGCCCATGGTCAACAAGGCACTCTTCAATGCCATCATCAGCGCTTCTCTGGTGGCAAGGCTGACCTTTTTCTGCCAGTCCCCCGGAAGAAGCACCAGCCCCTTTTCAATGGGCGCGCCCACCAGATTGGTGAACTTGGCGACCAGGCCGGGATTCTCGAGAATTTTCTTTGCGGTTCTCAGTTGTTCCACATCTTCGGGCGAAATGCGCATTGACCGTGCTCCTTGAAAATCTGACCAGTAATCATTTTATCATAACTTCAGCTTCACTGCCCCTGACAGGTGACAAGCTGAAAGACCCGCTACCCATAGCACGCATCTGCTGCGATTTGATAGGCATTATGTTTTGTGAGTTGCCGGAACATCAGGACAGGCAGGACAGGACCGTCCGTCCGGGACAGGCTTGATTCCTGTCTTTATCCATCTGATGGAAACACTTGAATCTCCTTAACAGTTACCCGTTTCCCAGCTTGCCTTCCAGTCTCGCAATAACCTCCGCCAGAGTTCCCTCCATATCGTCACCATGGATTGTAAAATAGAAATACTGGCCGGAGTGGTGCGACCAATCGAGGTTTTCCACCCGAAGCGGTTCCAGCAACGATTCCATTTTTTCATACGAAATGAACGGTTCACCATTCGGCCATTTCCGGTTGAGTCGCGCCTGCTGGGCATCCGTTAACAAAATGCGATATGTTATCGAGAAGATTTCTGCTTTCATGGCATCACTTTCATACGTCGAATCAAGCGGTAACGGTTTTACTACAAACACCTTCGATTGATTATAACAGAAGCATGAAGAAATCTGCTTGCAGTCAACTGCTCAGACCCGACATCGGCAACGGTAATCCCACCCTTCATTATCCGCAACATTTGACGGCTTCGTTAAATATGACAGCATTTTTTACGGCTTCCGATTTACCTCTGCAACGCATCATCCAATTTATATCGAATAATCAATGTGATATCCCGCCTGTTTCCTGATTCTTGGTTGGCATATAAGTTGCCTTACTCATGAGTAGCACCTCTGGCAGGATGCTGGCGCAAAATGCAGTCAAACCAGATCAATTTACAGTTACCTGCATCTGCGCAAAAAATCTGGCGATCAGCTGGATACTCCAAAGGAGCAATAAATGAAGAAATCGTTAGTACTGACCATCTGTTTTATTATCCTGACTTTCGGAGCAAATGCATTTGCACTTGTCGCCTATGATCAGACCTATTCCTACAACAAACACGTCAACCTGAATCCCGGCAATGGTAACTCAAGTGCGTCTTTCAGCTTTACTAACCTTACTGACAATTTCATTGTCTCCGCAACGACACCCTATCCCTCTCTCAGTCTCAACCTGACGGGGAGCAGTAATTTCAGTGACACCCTTCTGCTGAACTTCGGGGACAAGTTTCTTGCTACAATAACCACCGAAAACCCGACCTATGTGTTCGATGCAGAGACCTTGAGTTATCTGAACTCTGCCATAATCAACGAATCGGTCAGCTTTTCACTTGTCCGGGATGAAGGAACTTCCACCCTCAGATCTGCCAGACTTACAGGTACAATCGTCCCGGAACCGGCCTCGCTGGCCCTGATCTGCGCCGGTCTGGTGGCCCTGCCCTTTGCAAGACGTCTGAGAAAAGCCATCCGCAGCCAGTTTCAACAGGCAGCCTGATATTCCGGTTTCAGATCAGAGATGCACTCAAGGTGGCGAGGATTGAGGCGACGAAGGCATACAAACAGTATGTTGAGGAGCTGAAGACGAGCCAACGAAGAGGGCGCTTTGATATGGAAATGGAATTAATATTTTACAGCAGTCATGATCGCAAACGGTCATACCATGACTGTATTTTCAAGGAGAGTAGCGTGGAATCAAATAAGAAGTTTAACAAGTTGTCGTCCGCAGCAGGAGTTCTGGTTATGGCATGCGTCATGGTCTGTCTGGCCGTGTCGGCCCATGCCAAGGATTATCTGATCGGCAGCCAGGATGTCCTCAAAATTGCGGTATTTGAAAATCCCGACCTGACCACCGAAGCCAGGGTCAGCGAGGACGGCAAGATCACCTTTCCCCTGCTGGGCGAAATAGACGCCAAGAATCTGACCACCCGCCAGGTTGAAAAGAGCATCGCCGACAAGCTAATATCCGGCAACATCGTCAAAGACCCGCAGGTAAACGTATTCGTGCTGAATTACCGCGGTCGCAAGGTCACCATCATCGGTGAAGTCATCAAACCGGGACAATACGATATTTCCGTTTCCACCACCATTCTTGACGTTATTTCCCTGGCCCTGGGCATGAATCAGAATGCGGGCTATCAGCTCACCGTCTTCCGCAAGGATCCCGCCGGCGTTGACAAGGAAAGCACTACCAAGATCAGCGTCGACGTGGACCGCCTGCTCAATGGCGGAGACCTTACCCAGGACATAGAGCTGCAGAACGCGGATGTCATCTACGTACCCAAGACCATCTTCTATATCTACGGCGAAGTCAACCGACCGGGCGCTTACCGCCTTGAAAAGGGCACCACCGTCAAAAAGGCCATCGCCCTGGCGAGCGGCTTGACCCCCAAAGGTTCGCAGCGCCGCATAGTGATCACCCGCAAACAGGGTGAAACAGAAGCCACTCAGAGTGCCGACATCAACAGCCAGGTTCAGATCGATGATGTTGTCATGATCAAGGAAAGTATTTTTTAGAGGCTGGCAACCGGCAGCCGAAAGGACAACCATGCAATTGAAGGATTTCTGGTACATCATCAAGGAACGACGAAAAATCGTCCTGCTCGCTTTTTTCACAACGGTCCTGACAACCCTGGTGGCCTCGTTGCTCTGGCCCGCCCACTACGAGAGCAGCGCTACCATCATGCTCGACTACGACAGCAGCAACCCGATGAATGTGGGCATGGTCGCACCCCAGGCCTTGACCTCACTGGAGTATGTCAATACCCAGATCGAGATCATCAAGAGCCGACGGATTGCCGAAGGGGTGGTCGATCTGCTCGAACTCGACGAGGTGCCCAGTATTGTTGCGAGTTTCAGCAAGGCCAAAGAGGTCAACCCGCTCTTCTTCTGGCGCACTCCGCCGACGGTGGAACTCAAGCGCTGGCTGGCTGACGGATTTCTGTCCAGCAACTTAAAGGTCGAGCCGGCCCGGGATTCCCGTTTTCTGTACATCAGGTTCTATTCGTCCGATCCGGCCTTCTCCGCTTCAGTGGCCAACGCCTATGCCAAATCCTACAACAACTATAACCTCGAATTGAAGGTATCGCCTTTCAAGGAAGCCGGCAAATGGTTCTCCGAAAAGCTCAAGGACGCCAAGGGACAATCCGACAACGCCTCCGAGCATCTGCGCGAATACCAGCAGAAAAAAGGAATCATCGCCCAGCAGGGCGCCGTATATGACGACGCACTCCAGAGACTCGAACTGATCAACAGGGAACTGGCAACAGCCAAGTCCAAACTCTATGAGAGCAAGGTCGCCCTGACGCGGCTTGAAGGCGGCAAGGGCAATTATGAAAGCCTGCCCGAGGTGCTCTCGAACCTCTTTGTCCAGGGGCTCAAAACAGAAAAGATCAAACTGGAGACTCAGCTCACTGAACTTTCAGGCAAGGCCGGCCCGAAACATCCCCAGTATATCCGGCTCAAGTCGATGCTCGACACCCTAAACGCCAAGTTGAACAACGAGATCCAGACCATAGTCAGCGCCCTGCGCCAGGATCACGTATCCGCCGGACAGCGCGTCAATTCGCTCGAATCCGCCGTGGCAGGCCTTAAAAAACAGTCCACTGCCACCAACCTCTCACGCTTTGAAATGGATTCTCTCAACCGTGAATCGGAATCATCCAAATCGGCCTACGACCTGGTTCTGAAGAAATACAGCGAGAGTGCCCTGCAGAGCGACATCAACCGCACCAATGTCTTTCTGGTTGACGCCGCCGTACCGGCCCTGTCCAAGTACAGCCCAAATGTCAGGCGCAACCTGACGCTGTCGATTTTTATCGGACTGTTTCTCGGCGTGGGACTGGCATTTTTCTTCGATTACCTAGATGACACCATCAAAAGCGCGGAAGCGCTGGAACGGCAGTTTGGCCTGGCCGTGCTCGGCACCCTCACCGCCGCCAGAGAGATCTAACCATGCAAACACACTTACATTCAATAATTGCACCGGACGACACAATTCGGGGAACATTCATCGGAGACATCCTGCACAAGGCCGGGCGCTTGACAGAACCGGACCAGAAACGGATCGTCGCCCTGCAGGGCAAGGAACAGATCCTGTTCGGCGATGCGGCCGTGGCGCTGGGCATCTTGAGCGAGGAGGATGTACGCTGGGCACTGGCCAGCCAGTACTCCTATCCCGGCGTGACCGGCGTTGACAGCTCCCTGTCGGCCGAACTGCTGGTGGTGCATGCCCCCTTCAGCCAACAGGTGGAAACCTTCCGCTCGATCCGCAGCGGCCTGCTGCTTTCGGGGGTCGGCGCCCTGGTCAAGACCCTGGCCATACTGAGCCCCGCTGAAGAGGAAGGCCGGACCTTCTTCGCCGCCAACCTGGCCGTGGTTTTTGCCCAGTTGGGCTCGCGCACCATCCTGGTGGATCTGAACTTCAGGAAACCGAGGGTGCACGAGGTTTTTCATCTGAAGAACAACTCCGGCGCCAGCAGCCTGATCATCAAACGGGCGTTGATGGAGCAGGCCATACAGCCGTCCACCATTGAAGGTCTGGATATCCTCACCTCCGGTCCCAAGCCCCCCAACCCGCTGGAACTGCTCAGCTGGCAGGAGACGAAAAACCTGATCGCCACCCTCCGTGAAACCTACGATGTGGTCATCCTCGATACCCCGGCCTTTTCCAAGACCGCCGATGCACTGCACATAGCCTCACTGTGCGACGGCAACCTGCTCGTGGCCCGCAAAGGAAAAACCCGCCAGGCCGACTTCGGACAGCTCAAGAAGCAGCTCGAAGCCACCGGCGCCAAGATCCTGGGTGCGGTAGTTAATGAAGTGACAATCAAAAAGTGAGACGGATGAAAGACATTGAAACCGCCGAACACGCCGAGAAAGTCAAGAACAAAAGATTTTGGTTTAACCTTTGAGACTTTAAGATTTGTTTTTCTCGGCGTGCATCGCTTAGAAGCGCCTACTTTTGGCCGCCTTTCTCGGCGGTTACATGGTTTTCAGATTTAAGGTTTTGGCCCTATCCGGGCAAGTAAACTGCTGTTGGAGAATATGCAATGAGATATACCCTTAACTTTATGATACTGGCTTCCGCCATCTCCTTCTCCGCCTGCGATCGTAACGACATTTCCAAGTCAAGCCAGGTATTGGCACGGGTGGGCGAAAAGAACATTACCACCACCAGTTTCGAACGCCAGATCGGCAGCATGCCGGAGTCGGTGCAGAAACTCTCCAGCCAGGGACTTGGCAAAAAGGCGGTCCTGGAGTCGCTGGTCAACAAGGAACTTCTGTATGCCGAGGCGCTGAAAAAGAATGTCGACAAGAGTGCCGACCTGCTGAAGAAGCTCGATGACCAGAAGAAAGAGATGATCATCAACACCTATCTGCAGAATGAAGTCATCGGGAAAATAAAGGTAAACGACAAGGAGGTTGAGAACTTCTACACCGCCAACCCTGCGGAATTCAAAGACCACGAGGAGGTGCGGATCAGCCAGATCGTAGCCCCCGACGAGGCCGCGGCCGGCGAAATCATTCACAAGCTGGAGCTGCGCCGGGATTTCGGTGAACTGGCCCAGGTTCATTCCACCGACAAGGTCAGCGCGGTCCGCAAAGGCGATGTCGGCTGGTTCAGTTCCGCAAAACTCCCCGAAGACGTTCGCGAAAGCGTTTTCAAGCTCCCGCTGGGCGGCGTCAGCAAACCGTTCAAACGGGCGGATGGCTACGAGATCTACAAGATCACCGAACGCAGATCCGTGTCCTACTCGCTGGACCAGGTGCATGACACCATCAAGGCGCAGCTGTTCAACGAGAAGCTTCTGAACGAGATGAGGATTCTGGTGGATGGACTGAAGAAAACAACCAATGTGCAGATTAACGAAGCGCTGCTTCGCTAGGCCGCCAGTCGGCAGGAACACAAGGAACCAACCATGAAAAT
>JACMKN010000110.1 GCA_014380135.1 Deltaproteobacteria bacterium | reverse complement strand
TTCAAAAAAAGAAGAATTAAGCACCAGGTCTGCTGCCGCGTAGAGTGCCCCCATCTGTTGGTGGGGAACATCGCCCAGCAGTCGTACCCACGGCAACCGTGCTGAAATTGCCTGGATATCGGCGGCATACTCCGGGTCAATAGGACCACCGGCCAAAAGCAATCGTAGTGACTGGAATTCTGCAGCCAGCGGAGCCAATGCTTCAATGGCGCTTGTTATTCCCTTGACCGGCCGCAAGGGCGCCGACATTAATATCAAAAATTCGTTGGCTGCCCGCGGGAACGGTTCGATAACGGCCAGAGGCTCCACACCTTGAGGGATGACGAATAGTTTGTCTGACAGAGCCGGAAAAACCTCTGTCAGGCGCTGCGCCACCAGTGCATCAAAGCAGGTGACGGCTGAGGCATCTGCAAGAGCCTGCCGGGTGGCCGGCGCGTTGCACATGGCCTTCTCAAACAGGTCGCTGCCGGTAATCGTGAGCAGGTAGGGGACTCCCAGTGTGTGAGCGATGCTTCTGGTTATTGGCCCGGCATGATAGGCGTGAAAGGCGTGCAGCAGGTCTGGTGCAGATTGATTAAGCAGAGCCAGATGATCATCCGTTCGCATGCTGTCCAGTGCGACTGTCGTAACCCGGCAGCCTGAAGCAGGCAGATGTTCGGCAATCCGGCGTACGGTCGTTATGTTGCCCCGACCGGGACCGGAGTTGAAAGGACATATAATGGCGACGAATTCACGTTTCAGCGTGGAAAGCGGGGAAAGCGGTGACTCCGTAAGGCAGTCGGCAGATGCTCCGGTCAGACGCCGTTGCGAACTGCTGGTAATTAGTCTGGGCGTGTGCATGGCCGCAAACTATACCGGAATTGGCTGGACAAACAAGCAGGAATTACGCTATGTGATGCAGAATCTGCCAGGATATGGCACCGCAGGAAAGGGAATTGAATATATGCTCAAAAGCATGACGGGTTACGGCAAGGGCGGGGCGACTACGCTGCAGGGCAATTTCACGGTCGAGATCCGTTCGGTAAATCACCGCTACGGTGAAGTGTCGGTGCGCATGCCGCGCAGTTTAATGGCTCTGGAGAACGACATAAAACGGCTTGTGTCAACGCAGCTCAAGCGCGGCAAGATCGATGTCTTTGTCCAATGGGAAGAGGCGGCCGCAGCCAGTGCCATTTCCCAGGTTGATCTGGCTGTTGCACGCGGCTATTACGAAGCCTTTTCCCGGCTGGCGGATGAATTGCAGCTGTCGAAGGATCTGCCGTTGTCACTGATTCTGTCCCAGAAAGGGGTCATCAAGGATTCTTCCGGTGCCATCGATGAAGCCGAATTTCAGCCGCTGCTGTTTTCTGCCGTGCAGTCGGCCGTGGCAGCCCTCGATGCCATGCGCATGCGGGAAGGCGAGGCTCTGGAGATAGACCTGCTGGCCAGGCGCAAACAGGTGGCGGAATGGACCGACCAGTTAAGCGCAAGGAGTCCGCAGGTGGTGACCGAATATCGTCAGAAGCTTAAGGCTCGTCTGGAACAGCTTCTGGAAGGAAGTGAGTTGGATGAAGCCCGCTTGGCGCAGGAAATCGCCCTGATGGCCGATCGCAGCGATATTACCGAGGAGCTGGTGCGTCTTGCCAGCCATTTCAACCAGTTTGACGAGGCGCTGAGGTTGTCGGAACCGGTTGGTCGCAAGCTTGACTTTCTGATGCAGGAGATGAATCGCGAGGTGAATACGGTCGGCTCAAAATCCAATGATGCCGAGCTGACGACACTGGTTGTCCGGATCAAGGCCGAGATGGAGAAGATGCGGGAACAGGTCCAGAATGTGGTGTAATTTGGTAGTCACATATCCTGAAAGTGTGGTACTTAAAACCACTATGATGAGCATTTTATGCGACAAATTTTGTTTTGCGAGGCTTGTATTATGAAGCGTGAAGGCTTGATTCTGATACTGTCGGCCCCCTCCGGCGCCGGTAAGACATCTCTCTGCCGGGAGCTGTTCAAAACCTTTCCGGATATAAAGGAATCCATCAGCTATACGACCCGTAAACCGCGAGCCGGCGAAGTGGATGGCGAGGCCTATCATTTTGTATCCAGAGAAGAGTTTGAGCGGATGATCGCTGATGATGCCTTTGCCGAGTGGGCTCTGGTGCATGGCAACATGTACGGTACCGCCTTGAAAACACTTGAAGAGGCCCGAAAAAGCGGCGTCAACCTGGTGCTGGACATCGATTGTCAGGGAGCGCTCAAGCTGAAGGAGCAATTTGAGGGTGGTATCTACGTGTTCATCCTGCCCCCCAGTATGGCTGAGCTTAGGCGACGACTTGAGCACCGTTCGTCGGATTCCCAGGATGTCATCGAACGGCGAATTGCCAGGGCCGCCGACGAGATCAAGGAATCGCGCTGGTACGACTACATCATCATCAACGATAATTTTGATGTAGCCTGCAGTGAGTTGTCTGCAATCGTCATCGCCCATTGCCGTAAAACGTTCCGGATGATGGAACAGGTCGGGAAATTGTTTGATATTTAATCAAAAACAGGGTACATAAGTCATTCATTTTACGTCGCAAGAAGGAGTTTGAATATGGCTCGCGTAACCGTTGAAGATTGTCTGGAAAAAGTGGAAAACAGATTCCAGCTGGTGATGCTGGCATCCAAGAGGGTCAAACAGCTCTACAAAGGGGCCCAGCCGTTGATTGATCCCAAGAATAACCGCCATGTTGTTACCTCTCTGCGTGAGATTGCCGCCGGTAAGATCAGTTTTGAGGTCAGCAAGAAACAACGCTAACCACCCCAGTCTACCAGGGTGAAGCCGGAGTACCTTCCGATTTCACCCTTTTTTTATCTTTTCTCGCAGAAGTCCCATTCTCAATACCGATACAGGCGATAAAACGGCTTATGATCAGGCTTAACGACATTCTGGACAAGGTGGCGGCATATAACCCTACGGCTGATTTCAATCTGATCCGAAAGGCCTACGTTTACTGCGCCAAGGTACACCAGGGACAGACACGTTTGTCGGGCGAGCCGTATATCATTCATCCGATGGAGGTGGCCGGTCTGCTGGCCGAACTGAAGCTGGATGTGCCCAGCATTGTTACCGGTTTTCTGCATGACACCATCGAGGATACGCTGGCTACTTCGGAAGAGGTGGCCGCGATGTTCGGCGATGAGGTGGCAGCGCTGGTGGACGGCGTTACCAAGATCAGCAAGATCAATTTCAAAACCAAGGAAGAGAGTCAGGCCGAAAACTTTCGCAAAATGCTGCTGGCGATGGCGATTGATATCCGCGTCATACTGGTCAAGCTGGCCGACCGCCTGCACAACATGCGCACGATGGAGTTCCAGCCGGAACCGAAGCAGCGCAGCATTGCCAAAGAGACGATGGATATCTATGCTCCCATCGCCAATCGTCTGGGAATTTCCTGGGTCAAGGTAGAGCTGGAGGATCTTTCATTCCGCTATCTTCAGCCGGAAATTTATTTTGACCTGGTAAAGAAAATCTCACTCAAAAAGCAGGAACGTGAAGCTTTTGTAGAAGAAGCCAAGGCTATCATAACTGAAAAGCTGGCTTTTTATGGCATCAAGGGCGAGATATCCGGCCGCAGTAAACATCTCTATTCCATCTACCGGAAAATGGAAAAGCGGAATGTGGAATTTGAGGAGATCTACGACCTGATTGCGGTCCGCATCCTGGTAGAGGGCCTGCGGGAGTGCTATGAGGTGCTGGGGGTGATCCATTCGGCCTGGAAACCGATTCCGGGGCGTTTCAAGGATTACATCGCCATGCCCAAGGGAAATATGTACCAATCCCTGCATACGACCGTCATTGGTCCGCACGGCGACCGGATGGAGGTTCAGATCCGCACCCACGAGATGCACAGTGTGGCCGACGCCGGCATCGCTGCGCATTGGAAGTACAAGGAAGGCAAGGGCTATGACGAAAAAGAGGTCAAGCGTTTTGCCTGGCTGCGGCAGCTGCTTGAATGGCAGCAGGACCTGCAGGATTCCAGGGAGTTCATGGACTCGGTCAAGGTCGAGCTTTTCTCGGAAGAGGTCTATGTTTTTACTCCCAAAGGGGATGTAAAGGGCTATCCCAAGGGAGCAACTCCAATCGATTTTGCCTACAGCGTTCATACCGATATCGGTCATCGCTGTGTGGGGGCCAAGGTCAACGGCAAGCTGGTGCCGTTGAAGTACGAGTTGATGAATGGCGATATCATTGAAATCATTACCTCGCCGCATCATACACCCAGCAAGGATTGGCTCAAGATCGTCAAAAGCTCACGAGCCCGCAACAAGATCAGGGCCTGGATAAAGATCGAGGAGCGCAAACGCAGCATTGTGCTTGGTCGTGAAATCTGTGAAAAAGATCTTCGCAAGTATTCAATAAATTTGCAAAAAATTCAAAAAAGCGGTGAGTTCAAGAAGATCGCGGCAGAATTCGGATATGCGGCGGATGATGACCTGCTGGCGGCGGTCGGTTACGGCAAGATTTCAATCAGCCAGATTATTGGAAAACTGCTGCCGGATGCCAAGCTCCAGGTACGTACGGAGCGCAAGGAATCCCGGCTTGAATCAGTCATCAACAAACTGAAAGGCAAATCCTCCAGTGCGGTCGAGATCAGCGGGGTTGACGATGTGCTGGTGCGCTTCGGCAAATGCTGCAATCCGGTCCCCGGTGACGAGATCATCGGGTTTATCACCCGTGGCAAGGGAGTTACGATCCATACCGCCGACTGCCAGTTTGCACTGGAAAGCGATCCCGAACGGCGCATTGATGTTGCCTGGAGCAAACTCAAGACCAAGACTTCGGTATTGCCGGTCAAGATCAAGGTTATCTGTCACGACGTCAAGGGCATTCTTGCCAACATCACCCTGGCAATAACAAATTGTGAAGCCAACATCGCCAGCGCACATATTCAGAGCACGGTTGACCAGCGCGGAGAAAACACCTTTGAGGTCAACGTAACCGATCTGGCTCATCTGCAAAAGGTCATGAATGCACTAATGAAGGTAAAAGGTGTTATTAAAGTGGAGAGGTTAAAAAAATGAAACTGCAGACAATATCTACAGACAAGGCCCCGGCCGCAATTGGCCCCTACTCGCAGGCGGTAAGGTTCGGGAACATGCTGTTTTGTTCCGGTCAGATCCCGCTGGATCCGGCTAGCGGCGAAATGGTGGCTGGTGGCATTACCGATCAGGCCGAGCGTGTCATGAGCAATATCGCAGCCGTCCTTTTTGCATCAGACGCCGGATTTGACGATGTTATCAAGACAACGGTATATCTGGTGGACATGGCGGATTTTTCTGCTGTGAACGAGGTCTATGGAAAATGCTTTCAAAACCATAAACCGGCCAGATCGACTGTTGCAGTCAAGGCGCTTCCGCGCGGGGCGCTGGTAGAGATTGAAGTTATTGCCGGTTTATAGGAACTTCACTGCAATAGAAATCAAAAAAAGCCGCACTCCTTGCTGGAGAGCGGCTGATTCATGAAGCTTGGGAAACTGAATGTCAGATGACTTTGGTAACGAAACCGGAACGGATGCAACGGGTGCAAACTTTGACGGTAGAGATGCTGCCGCCCTTTACGGCTCTGATTTTCTGGAGATTGGGACGCCAGACAGTACGGGTCTTGTTGTTGGCGTGGCTGACATTGTTACCGAAGCTGGGGCCTTTTCCGCAAATTTCACATTTTCTCGACATATTGTTGTCCTCCCTTGATTGCTAAAAAAACCTTATATCAGACTGATATGTACGTTGCAAGGAAAATATGAATTATGGCATGAATATTATCAAGGCGCTCGTAACACTGATCGTGATCGGGCTGATTGCCATAACGGCTCTTTTCATTGATTTTACTTACAAAACCTTCTCCTATCGGCAGCATTCACGAAAAGCCGATGCGATTGTCGTGCTGGCCGGCGGCAAGGGGCGAGTGGAGGAGGGGGTGCGCCTTTTTCGGGAGTCGCGTGCCAAATACCTTTTTTTTATCGGTGTTGACCCATCCGTTCGCAAAAGAGACCTGTACCGTCCGCGCTCCGGTGACCCATCTCCCGAAAAGGTTCTACTCGAGAATTCTTCCCGCAATACACTCGAAAATTCGATCTTCGGTCGCGACCTGCTTTTGCAGTATGATGTACGATCGGTAATCCTGATCACCTCACGCTATCATCTCAAGCGCTCTTCGATCCTGTTTCGTAACTCGCTTCCCAAGGATATTGCCATATATCCATATCCGGTCGATTCAAAAAACCTGAAAGAGTCGTGGTGGAGCCATGGCGGCAGCTTTCAACTGCTGTTTCGCGAGTTTTATAAATACTGCATGTTCAGGATGTTTTTCATGCTGGCTCCCGAGGAACTGCGGGAGGGAGTGCTTCCGGCCTTGTCCGGCGGTGAACACCAATGAATAAACCTGGAATAACCATACGGCTTCCGGATTGGCTGGAACGTTTCATGTCCGGTCCACCGCCGGTTTTTCCCGAAAGAGAAGATCGCATGCGGTTGGTGATAGAACTCTCCCGCCTGAACGTTCGTTACGGCAGCGGCGGGCCGTTCGGAGCTGCGGTCTTTGACAGCTGCGGGGTGCTGATTGCTACTGGAATCAATATGGTTGCCAGCTCTCAATGTTCCCTTCTGCATGCGGAGGTGGTTGCGCTGGCATCTGCCCAAAAAGTGCTGGGACGTTATGATATCGGTGACGGCGGCAAGCTCCAATATGATCTGTTTGCCTCTACAGAACCCTGTGCCATGTGCTTTGGCGCCATACCCTGGTCAGGGGTGAGTGGCTTGATCTGCGGGGCTCGTGACGAAGATGTGCGCGGGATCGGTTTTGAAGAAGGGGCCAAGTCAGTTGATTGGGTATCGTATCTCAATCAACGCGGCATCAGCGTAGTGCGTGACATGCTTCGCTTTGAAGCGGTTGCGGTGCTGCAGGAATATGCAGCTGCGGGCGGATTGCTTTACAACTCGGGGAATTAAGGCGTGGGGCGCGAAATCATTCAAATCCAGGAGAACCACATGAGCACAACGAAATCAGATGCAGAATCGTCACAGCATCCCAGCTGGCTATCTCCTCCGATGGAGGAAATCAGATTCTTTAACAGACCCAGCTATTTATTGTTGACCACGACCGGTTCCATCTTTATTTCGGAAGTATTGGTCATGGTGATTTTGCAGTATTTGCCTCCCCTGGCCTCTTTTCAAGCAGCACTTTTAGATGCAGTGCTATTGTCATTTATGGTCTTCCCGTCACTGTATTTCTTCGTCTTCAAGCCACTCAACCGGCACATTGCCC
>JACMKN010000109.1 GCA_014380135.1 Deltaproteobacteria bacterium | reverse complement strand
TCAATCAGGATGGACAGATCGGCACGCTTTACAAGCATTATCCTTACGAACATTATCCGGGCATGTTTGATCTCTCACGGATAGACAACGAGCTGGCCCGGGTTGCCGCGATCATCAGGAATCTTTTTCAGTAAGCTGGAATGTATCTCGTTTTACAAGGGCAGGAGTACAGGATGACGGAAACCGGTTGTTTACCAAAGCTTCGCATTTTTCTGGAAATGATCAAATTTACACATACGGTTTTTGCGCTGCCGTTTGCATTGACCGGAGCGCTGCTGGCGGCGGGAGGTTTTCCGTCCGTTCGTCAGACAATCTGGATCATTCTGGCGATGGTGGGAGCCCGCACGGCCGCCATGGCCATGAATCGCCTGATCGACGCCGAGATCGACGCCCGCAACCCGCGTACCGCCGGACGGGCCATTCCGGCCGGTCTGCTGGGCAGCGGCCTGACGCTGTTCTTCATCATCGCCTCGACGGCGCTGATGCTGTTTTCGGCAGCCATGCTCAACCCGCTCTGCCTCAAACTTTCACCGATAGCGCTGTTCTTTCTGGTACTCTATTCATACTGCAAACGCTTTACATCGCTGGCGCACGTGGTGCTGGGGGTTTGCCTGGCAGCGGCTCCCATCGGCGCCTGGGTCGCCATCCGTGGACAGATCGAAGCGCCGGCCCTGGTTCTGGGCGGAGTAGTGCTCTTCTGGGTGGCCGGTTTCGATATTCTCTATGCGCTGCAGGACCGGGAGTTCGACCGGGCCGCCGGTCTGCACTCGATACCGGTACTGCTGGGGGTGAACGGTTCACTTTGGACCGCCCGCATATTCCACCTGGTGATGATGGGGCTGCTGCTGGGCCTTTTCTCGATCATGCAGCTGGGGAGTATGTTCATGGTCGGCATTCTGGTGGTGGCCGGCATGTTGCTGTATGAGCACTGGCTGCTGAAAGACGGCAACCTGGACAAACTGGATGCGGCTTTTTTCAACATGAACGGATACATCAGCGTTGCAATTCTGCTGTTCACGGCCGCTGAAGTTCTGACGAGGTAAAATATGGAAAACGGTAATATATTTGTCGCGCTGACCGGAGCTTCCGGCTCGCTCTACGGCTTGCGATTGGTGGAACAGCTCTGCCTGAGCGGATTCCAGGTAACCTTCAGCGCCAGCGCCAGCGGAACCGCCGTCTGCCGTGAAGAGACCGGCCTGGACCTGTCGGGTGACCTGGACAAGGCGCTCAAGCGACTTCATCAGCATCTGGAGCTGGATTTCGGCATAGAGCTGGTTCACCCGGATGACCTGTTCTGCGGCGCGGCCAGCGGCTCTTCGGCCCCGGACGCGATGGTGGTCTGCCCCTGCAGCATGGGCACTCTGGCACGGATCGCCTGCGGCATCTCTGGAAACCTGATCGAGCGCAGCGCCGACGTCATGCTCAAGGAGCGCCGCCCGCTGCTGCTGGTTCCGCGCGAAACACCCCTTTCCGACATACACCTGGAGAACATGTTGAAGCTGTCTCGATCCGGCGCACACATCGTGCCGGCCATGCCGGCTTTTTACACCCGCCCCGACTCGGTGCTGGAGCTGGTTGACTTCGTGGTCGGCAAGCTGCTGGATCAGTTGGGTATCGCCAATGACCTTTACAAGCGCTGGGGTAATCAGTGATTCCATTTGCCCGTGGCTGAACAATCCTTTCCGTCAAACATCTCTGCCTATCTATCCAAACGTGCCGTTTCAGCCCCCTGGTACATAAATCACGACCCGGAGCGCCTATTCGCCGGCGCCGTGGTGATTCCCTCATTGGCCGAGTGTACCAATCTGCTGCTGACGCTGAAATCTCTTTCGGACAATCCTCCTGAACTGCTGGAGCAATTTTTGATCCTGGTGGTGGTCAACCAGCGTGGTGATGCCTGCGTAGCGGAAAAGGGCGACAATCGGGCCACACTGGCACTGCTGCCGGAATGGAAAAGGCAGTACGGCCTGGAGAATTTAGCCTGGGTTGATGCCGCGTCCGCAGGCTGCGAATTGCCGCACAAACAGGGCGTCGGTCTGGCGCGCAAGATCGGTCTGGACCTGGCTCTGCCGCAGCTGGATTTCAGCAAAGGCGATCCACTGCTGGTCTGCCTGGATGCTGACACGCTGGTTCAGCCGGATTATCTGCCGGCTGTCATGGCTCATTTTTCCGATGCTCTTCAGGGCGGCGCCAGCATCCCCTATCGGCACCGCCCGGCCGCCGATCCGGAAGGGCAGCGGGCCATCGATCGCTACGAACTGTTTCTGCGAACCTATGTGCTGGGGCTGGAACAGGCTGGATCTCCCTACGCCTTTCACAGCGTGGGGAGTGCCATGGCCTGTCGGGCATCGGCCTATGTCGCCGCCGGCGGCATGAACCGCCGCCAGGCGGGCGAGGATTTCTACTTTCTGCAGCAGCTGCACAAGACCTCGGGTGTCGCCGATCTGAAGGGTACCGTCGTTCATCCTTCGCCCCGTTCATCGCTGCGGGTGCCCTTCGGAACCGGTCGCGCGGTGGGGGATATGCTGGTCGAGGGGGAAAACAGGCTGCTGTTCTATCAGCCGGCGGTTTTTACAATTCTGGGAGAGTGGCTGGCGTGCGTTAACGGCAAACTGGGTACGGAAGGAAGCCTGCTGCTGGAGCGGGCCGGATGCCTGTCGCCGGTTTTGCGGGATTTTCTGGAACAGGCCGGATTCGGGGAAGCATGGGATGGTCTTCGCAAACATAATCAGGGTGAAACCAGGCTGCTGGCCGCTTTTCACGGCTGGTTCGACGCCTTCCGCACCATGCGTCTGATTCACCTGCTGAGCGATCACGGCTACCCGCGCGTTTCCCCGCAGGTGGCTGTGCCGCCGCTGCTGGAGCGGGCCGGTTACGGCTGTCCGCCGGGCGTCAGCGAACAGCTGGAACTGTTGAGAAAAATGCAGTGATTATTCTGCCGTACTAACATTGACTACAGCCTGCAAATATTCTGACGGCACCTTACTTATCTCGTCTGAATCAAATAAGATGCCCCCAGAACTCTATCCGCTAATATCCAATGACACCGTGGCAAATATTGCAGCTGAATTGTCTGGAGGACTGTGCAAGATGATGAACGTTACTGCTTCGGTAGGGAGGGCCGGTAACTGTATTGATCGGATGGCACTTAAGACAGTCACGAGTGACCATCATGACAAAAGAGTTGTTGACGTTCTCCACCGAATGGCAGTTAAAGCATTCATACAAAACACTGGATGTTTTATTTGGCGCAATGCTGTTACTAGGTTTCTTTTGATTGATTAATAAATGATGCTTGTCGGGGTTTTCATATTTCAACGACACGAATCGTTTCAGATCGGAATGACACTTGCGGCATAAAGCTTCGGAAACTGAACTTCCATAATCAGAATATGACCAACTTGACCAACTCTTAGAGCCGTCACTGGATGTACCAGATGATCCCCAAGAACTGGAGCTTGTACTAGGTGTGCTGGTGCTAGTAGTGGGCGTGCTGGCGCCTGAACTGCCGTATGAACTTGAGTAACTGCTACTGCTACCCCATGCCCATGCATCTGAATTTGTAAACAAAAAGGTTGCCGATAATACAACGAATAGCACCAACGTTCCGATTGCGGTTTTTTCCATAATTAATCTCCTTTTTGATAGTCAACAATAAGCTGTTACCTGGGACCTGAGTTTCCTTTTTTTGCAGCCAATCGAGATAATGATGATCCAGAAATTTCTGGATGTTTTCTATTCCATTGAAGGCCAACTGGCACCGATAACCGCGCAACGACTGAGGGCACTCGTCATCTTATCCAAGGGAGATGCTTAGGATGGCTCTTTTTGACCCAACAGTCGTTACAGCATGCCGTCACTCTGCCCCTGTTCCCGGCACGCCTGATCGGCTAGGGGATCAATATCAGATTCTTTTTCACGTAGCTATCAATCTCGGCAAGATTTGTGGACAGAGCCCTTATCTCGGATTCCAGGGTTATAATTTCGCTCTCGATTTTGTCAATTCGTTGCTGCCATTGTGCGGGCTGGATGAACCGCTCAGCAAATGATGGCTGCTTGGATTGGAGGCTACGGAGTTCCTTGCTATCCTCTTCATGCTGCTCCGCCTGGGCCTTGATCTCGGAGAACATCTCCTTCATCCGGTCGCGACTCTCCCTCATCCCCTGCAACTCCTTTTCTTTTGCCTCAATTCTGCGAGAGCGGAAGTTCAGGTAGGAAATGGCGATCTCAAGCTTTTGTAATTCGACAGCCTGATCGTTTCTGGATTGTTGTGCCTTTAGTAACCGGATCAGTCCGTCCAGCGACCGAGTCATCTGGGATATGTCGCTCTGCGCAGCAGGTGAGGCACTCTGAGCAGGGACAGAGAGTGGAAACAGAACCAAAAGGCTTATGAGGATAAGACGGTTACCTGGCATGTGTCGGCGTTCCTCCAGACCGGTAGGTCAAAATAAATGTAAAGATGTACTATATTCGGTTTCCAGGTAACCGTCAACACAGACATAATTCAGCGCTAAACAAAGTCAAAGGCGAGAACATGCTTTTAATTCGGCATGAGGTATTCATCTGGGTCGGTTCGAACCTTTATTTATGAGGGGTCTGCGGGGCAGGCTTGAAGATTGGTTTTTGAGATTATCCAGGGATGTCACTGCGATACATCATGCAACATGGTTAGAATGGATTTTCCACCATTCCCCTCTCTCCAAGGGGGAGGGGAATGGTCAAACTACAGTGTTGGCCGCGTTCCGCTGATGCCGGTGATATAGACGACCATCTCGCCGCCCGGCTTGCGCACGGTTATCTCGTCATCCAGTTTTTTGTGCAGCAGCGCCTGGCCGACCGGTGAATCGATGCTGATCCTGCCGATGCTGACATCGACTTCGTCCGGTCCGACCAGCTGATAGCAGCGCTTATCCCCCGAATCTTCTTCATAAGTGACCCAGCAGCCGAATGAAACCATGGTCGGCTCAGCTGGAGCAGAAGCTGTCTTCAGCACTTTCAGACGCGAGCCCAGGTGTTTCAGCTTGCTGTCGATTTCGCGCAACCGTTTCTTGCCATAGATGTATTCGGCGTTCTCCGAACGATCTCCCTCCGCAGCGGCGTCCGACACCCCCAGGACAACCTTGGGGCGCTCCACCTTCCAGAGATAATCATATTCGTCACACAGTTTTTTCAGTCCTTCAGCGGAAATCAGGTTTGTCATTTTTTTTCTCCAGTTCTAAAGAAAAAACAGCCCGCGCAGGCGGGCTGTTTAGTGAAGCGGGAATTCAGGAATATTTACTTCGAAACGTCCAGCAGCTCCACATCAAACAGCAATGTTGCGTTGGGGGGGATGACTCCGCCCGCTCCCGATGCGCCATAACCGAGCTTGGCGGGGATGATCAGCTTGCGCTTGCCGCCGACCTTCATCGTCATGACACCCTCGTCCCAGCCCTGAATGACCTGGCCGATACCGATCACAAACGAGAAGGGTTGTTTACCGACGGAGCTGTCAAACTGCTTGCCGCTTTCCAGCGTACCGGTGTAATGCACCTTGACCTGCTTGCCGGACACCGGAGAAGCGCCTTTGCCAACCACTACATCAGTATACTTCAGGCCGGAAGCGGTGGTGACCGTCTTGGTCTCGGATTTTTTGGCATCTTTTGCAGCATAGGCCGGAACAGCGATCAGTGCCGCCAGAATTCCGGTTACTACCAGTTTCATGAAACGTTGCATGCTTGTGAACCTCCCGATCTGATTTTGGTCATTACCGCTGGCAAGGATAAAGGGTTTCCGGCATTGTGGCAATAGTGTTTTTCAATGGTATTATTATTACCGGTCACAAACTGCCTTGCAGAAAAGCCGGCTGATCATGTATCTTGGTTCATTACATCTGAATACGATGAGAGGTTTTTTATATGCTGGATGCACGCCTGATCAATCATTTGTCCGAGATCGTCGGCCCGGACAATATCGCCACCAGCAGACAGGATCTGATCTGCTACGGCTATGACGCCACCCAGATGGAGTTTCTGCCGGATGCGGTTGTACATCCGGCCAATGCCGACGAGGTTTCGGCGGTTCTCAAGCTGGCCAACCGCGAGGGTTTCCCGGTTTTTCCGCGCGGCGCGGGGAGCGGCTTTACCGGTGGAGCACTGCCGAAGGCGGGCGGCGTCGTGCTGGTGACGACCCGCATGAACCGCATTCTTCGGATTGACACCGAAAACCTGATCGCCGAGGTTGAGCCGGGGGTTGTGACCGAGCAGCTGCAACTGGCGGTGGAAAAACTGGGGCTGTT
>JACMKN010000108.1 GCA_014380135.1 Deltaproteobacteria bacterium | reverse complement strand
GCAGAAACTTTACCCGCTCCAGTATCTGCTCTACACGGTGGCCCTCAACAGGTACCTGGCCCTGCGGGTCCCGGGCTACAATTACGAAACACACTTTGTCGGGGTTCTTTACGTGTTTCTGCGCGGGGTCAGCCAGAAACGGGGTGAGGAGTTTGGCATTTTCCGGGACACCCCGCCGGTGGAAATGATCAACGAATTGACAGCATGCCTGATCCAGACCGGAGGATAGAACAGTGACGATCCCTTTTGAACTGACAGCTACCGACAGGCATTTTGCCGCTTTCATCCAGCGCGAGGCGGGCAGCGCTCCTGACTGGCTGGGGCTGGCCGTCTCCCTGGCGAGCAATGCTGTGGGCAACGGCAGTATCTGTCTGAATCTGGCCGACATCGCCGGCACGGACATCCTGGTGGACGGCTCTGAACGGCAGCTCCCGGTGTTGGGAGAATTGCAGAAACAACTGGCGGGGACACGGGCTGTCGGCGCACCCGGCCAGTATAAACCGCTGGTTTTAGATGGAGATGGAAGGCTATACCTCTACCGTTACTGGAAGTACGAACGCGATCTGGCGCGGGTCATTCTGGAGAAGGCCGGATCTCCCGGCAGCGACCTTGACGAGGCTCTCCTGGGCGAGGGGCTGCGGCGGCTCTTTCCATTCAGCGCCGGAGAGGGGAGCGACTGGCAGAAGATCGCGGCGCTGGCGGCGGTGCAGAAGAGGTTCTGCGTGATTTCCGGTGGACCGGGAACCGGCAAGACCTCCACGGTAGTAAAGATCATCGCCCTGCTGCTGGAGCAGGCCAAGGAGAAAAGCCTGCGGATAGCCCTGGCCGCGCCGACAGGAAAGGCGGCCGCGCGGCTGAAGGAATCGATCCGCCTGATGAAGGAGAAGCTGGACTGCAGCGCAGCCATCAAAAGCCTGATTCCCGAAGAGGTTACGACGATCCACCGGCTGCTGGGCGTGCGGGCCGGTTCGGTGCGTTTCCGGCATTCGCAAGACAACCTGTTGCCGTACGACGTGGTCATCGTCGACGAGGCCTCCATGGTGGCGCTGCCCCTGATGGCCAAGCTCGCCGTGGCTCTCAAGGGTGATGCCCGGCTGATCCTGCTGGGGGACAGAGACCAACTGGCTTCAGTCGAAGCGGGAGCCGCCCTCGGCGATATCTGCGGCAGTGGCCGCAAGGAGACTTTTTCCGGCGGATTCGTGGAGTTTGTCAAAAGTGTCGCCGGGGAACAAATACCGGCAGACCCGTCCGCCGGTGCCGACTTCCCGCTCTGCGACTCACTGGTGGTGCTGAAGAGGAACTACCGCTTTGGAGTAGACAGCGGGATCGGGGCCGTTGCCAGGGCGGTAAATGCCGGCCAGGGGCCCAGCGCCATTGCGTTGCTCAAGGAGGAGGGCCACCCGGACAGCAGTTGGCAGGATGTCCCCAGCGCCGACCGACTCAAGCAGGCTCTGGCAGAAAAAATTGTAAGCGGATACGGACCATATCTGGCGGCCGGATCACCCGCAGAGGCTTTGGAACGCTTCGACAGTTTCAGAATTCTCTGCGCCCTGCGCCAGGGGCCCTACGGTGTGGCCGGGCTAAACGCACTGGTCGAAGAAATCCTGGCAGAAAAGGGTCTGATCGGGCGGCATAACCGCTGGTACGTCGGGAGACCGGTGATGGTCACGGTGAACGATTACCAGCTGAAGCTTTTTAACGGCGACATCGGGATCGTCCTGCCCGACCCGGAAAACGGCGGTAATCCCCGCGTCTGGTTTCCTGCCCTTGAAGGGGGCCTGCGAAGTGTTTCCCCGGTGCGACTGCCCACGCATGAGACGGTCTATGCCATGACGGTCCACAAGAGCCAGGGCTCCGAGTTTGACCGGCTGCTGCTGCTCCTCCCCGATCGTGATTCCGAGGCCTTGTCGCGGGAGCTGATCTACACCGGCATAACGCGGGCGAAAAAAGAAGTTGAAATCTGGGGGGATCAAGCGGTGTTCATCGAGGCTGTCTCAAGAAAGATCGACCGGAAGTCTGGGCTTGGTGAAGCGTTATGGTCCTGATTATCTTCTGAATGATTATGGCGGTTGGTGTTTGTAATTGCTGAGGAAAACCTTTAAGGAGCGTTCCAGGTTACCTGCTCCCGGTCGAACCAAAGCCCCCCGCACCACGCTCCGTTTCCAGGCTGAATTCGGAAACGATCTCCAGCGCCACCTGAGTTACCGGAACGAACATCATCTGACAGATGCGCTCCCCCGGTTCAATCGTATAGGGGGCCGTTCCGTGATTGAAGATGCCGATGCCGATCTCGCCCTGATAGTCTGAATCAATAACACCGACCGTATTGGCCAGGACGATGCCATGCTTGATGCCGAGACCCGACCGGGGGACCAGCAGCGCCACCAATCCGGGGTCGTGGATGCTGATGGCAATGCCGCTTGGAATCAGGCCCGTCTCTCCCGGCTGAACGGTTCTGGCCTGCTCCAGGCAGGCCCGCAGGTCGAGCGCCGCGGCGCCAACCGTTGCATAGCCGGGCAGTGGTATGGTCGTGCCGATCAGCGGATTCATGATTTTGGTTTCTATTTTATGCTTGTTCATGTAAATTTCCCTGTCCGTTCCGGTGTTATTTGGTCCGGCACAATAGCAGAATTGGTGTGAAAAACAACCATACTTATTAATGAATCACCCTTCTCAACAAAGCACAAGGAGCTGTCAGCTATGAAACAACGCGTCGTCAGCGGTATGAGGCCGACCGGCAGGCTGCATATCGGTCATTATCACGGAGTTCTGGAAAACTGGATCAAGATGCAGGATGACTACGACTGCTTCTTTTTTGTTGCTGACTGGCATTCTTTGACCACCGAATATGCCGACACGTCCGGTATTGCCGAAAGTATCCGTGAGATGGTGCTGGACTGGGTTGCCTTCGGCCTCGATCCAGCCAAAAGCGTCGTCTTCCGCCAGAGCTTCGTGCCGCACCATTCGGAACTGAACCTGATACTGTCGATGATCACGCCGGTATCCTGGCTTGAGCGCAATCCGACCTACAAGGAGATGCTGGACAACATTGAGCAGCGTGACCTCTCCACCTTCGGGTTTCTGGGCTATCCGGTCCTGATGGCAGCCGATATCATTCTCTACAAGGCCACCCGGGTTCCGGTCGGACACGATCAGCTGCCGCACCTGGAAATAACCAGGGAGATTGCCAGGCGCTTCAATCATCTGTACGGCAGAGTCTTTCCCGAACCGGAAGCGCTGCTGACCGAAACCCCCAAGCTGCTCGGTCTGGATGGCCGCAAGATGAGCAAGTCCTACGGCAACTCGATCTACCTCTCCGACAGCGCCGAAGAGACCAGCAAGAAGGTCATGTCGATGATGACCGATCCGGCCCGCGTGCGGCGCACCGATCCGGGCGAACCGGATGTCTGTGTGGCCTTTAACCTGCACCGCCTCTACGTTCCGCAGGAGAAGCTGGATGAAATCATACCGGCCTGTCGCAGCGCCGCAATCGGCTGTGTCGAGTGCAAACGCATACTGGCAAACTGTATGAACGAGCGGCTGGCGCCCTGCCGTGCCAAACGGGAAGAGCTGGCCGTCAACCCCGCATTTGTCGACGATCTGCTGCGGGATGGCAGTCAGAGAGCATCCCTGATTTCCGACGCCGTCATGGCGGAGGTTCGAACTGCCTTGAAGTTCTGATATGAGCCGCAGTGAAGCACATCACCCGCTTGAGGAATCCGCCCCCCTGCTGGACGGTTTTCACGAACAGTACAGCGTTCATCTGGATAAATTCGATGGACCGCTGGATCTGCTGCTGCACCTGATCAAGAAGAACGAGCTGGACATCTACGACATTTCGATTGCGCTGATCACCCGCCAGTACCTGGATTACATCAAGCTGATGAAGGAGCTTAACCTGGAAGTGGCGGGTGATTTTCTGGTCATGGCCGCCACTCTTCTGCATATCAAATCCCGTCAACTGTTGCCGCTGGACGAGCCGGAAGAGGCCGAGGATGAAGAGGCCGACCCGCGAGCCGAGCTGGTGCGCCGTCTGCTGGAGTACCAGCAGTACAAGGAGGCCGGGATGCTGATCGGCGCACGGGCACTTCTGGGGCGGGAAGTCTTTGCACGTACGGCGTCCGATCCGCTGCTGTCGGCCGCCCAGAACGTGGAGGGTCCGCTGGAAGTAAGTCTGTTTGAACTGGTGGATGCCTTTCGTACCCTTTTGAAGCGTATTCCGGCGGAGAGTTTCCATGACGTGGCGCCGGACGATTCGCTCAGCATTGCCGACTGCATCAACGAGATCCTTTCGCTTCTCCAGGAGCAGTCAACCGTCCAGTTTGACGACCTGGTGCGTGACGAACTGACCCGTGAACGGGTAATCGTTACTTTTTTGGCATTGCTGGAACTTTGTCGCCTCAAGCTGATCCGCATCTTTCAGGGAGACCAGCATGGTTCAATCTGGTTCGTCCCGGCGGTGGATCCGACCCTCTCGGAAGCGTAATTCCGATTCCAAATCAAGGCGCTATCTTCGTTGGATTGTCTTCGGCTCCTCAACGTACGTGTGTACGCCCTCGTCGCCTCAATCCGCGCCGCCTTGATTTCACTCTTGATTTGAAATTGGAATAACTCCCCATGCCATCAGAACTGTCCGCCATCATAGAAAGCATTGTTTTCACAGCTGAATCAGCCATATCAACCGATCGCATCTGTGATCTGCTGAACGAGTTCGAGCGCGACGAGGTGCGGGCGGCACTGGCGGAACTGGCCGAATACCACGAAGGGCGGAGCGGTGGATTCGAACTGGCGGCCGTGGCCGGCGGTTGGCAGTTCCGGACCCGGCCAGCCTTCCAGTCCTATGTCACCCGCCACATCAAGGCCAAATCATCCAAATTTTCCCAATCCGCCCTGGAAACCCTGGCCATAGTCGCCTATCGCCAGCCGATTACCCGGGCCGAGATCGAGCACCTGCGCGGTGTCGATTGCGGCGGAGTATTAAAATCTCTACTGGAAAAGCGGCTGGTCAGAATTCTGGGTAAAAAGGATATTCCCGGCCGACCACTGATCTACGGTACATCCAAGGAATTCCTTGAAATATTCGGACTTAAGGACCTGAAGAGTCTACCGACACTTAAAGAAATTCAGGCTCTGGACGAAGTGCCGCAGTATGAGCGCCAGGAGGAGCTGCCGCTGGGGCAGGAAGAACTGGTCCCGGTGGAGAGTGATTTGCCGTTTGAGTGATACTTCGGAAAGGGAGGTTTATAGCATGCAGCGTCAACCGGTCGTGGCAGGACAATTCTACCCAGGCAGTCATCAACAACTTGAATCTACGCTGGTCAGACTGATTCCCGAAAACGGCTTGAAGAAGCGCGTGCTCGGCATCATTGCCCCCCATGCCGGCTATGTCTATTCCGGTGGGATTGCCGGCCGGCTCTATGGGCAGATAGAAATTCCGCAGACGGTCCTGATCATCGGTCCCAACCATACCGGTGCCGGTGCTCCGGCAGCACTGTATCCGGACGGTGAATGGCTGACTCCGCTGGGAGCGGTGCCGATCAATTCCCGTCTGAACGCCCTGCTTCTGCAGCAGGTTGCCTGTCTGCAGCCCGACCGTATCGCCCACCAGAATGAACATTCCCTGGAAGTCCAGGTTCCCTTCATCCAATTTCTGCGGCCGGATGTCTCGATTTCCGCAATATGTCTCGGACATGGCGATTATCCGACCCTGAGTGAAATCGGGCGGGGGATTGCCGCTGCAATCCGTGAATATGGCGAGGAGGTGTTGATCGTAGCCAGTTCGGACATGACCCATTATGAATCGGCTGATTCGGCCCGCCGTAAGGATGGGCTGGCACTGGACAGGGTGCTGGCATTTGATGCGCAGGGATTGCTGGAGGTCTGCCGCAGTCAGCACGTCACGATGTGCGGAGTGGCGCCTTCAGCCGTCATGCTGGAGGCCGCCCGTGAATTGGGGGCTGCAACAGCCGAGTTGGTCGCCTACGGCAACAGTGGCGACGTTTCGGGCGACATGCGACAGGTGGTCGGCTATGCCGCGGTAACAGTTTTCTGATACGGTTCACTTCCAATATGATGCAACAAAAAAGCTCCCTGGTTTCAGGGAGCTTTTTTGTTGCTTTGCGCCATGGTTGCCGGAGAGGGCTATTTTGCAATCTTTGTACGGATCGCTTCGACCACATGGTAGGCGTCGTTGATGGCGGTGTAGATCAGGTTGGGATGCTTTTCCTCGATTATCGAACCCTCAGATATTTTCATGTAGGATGGAGAAATTGCACCGCCGATGACGTAGACCCCTTTGCGGGTGGACTCAAAATCTGAAGACAGCAGCACCAGCCGTTCGCCTTCCTTGGCGATCTTGCAGACCCCGGCCGCGCAGGCGATGGACTGGATGCCGAGTTTGTCGAAGATCGGTACCGGTCCCTGGGAACCGATGCAGGCGATGACATTCTGCATCGGGAAGCTCAGGGCATGATACAGGTCGATGCCGTCGGCCTGCTTGAACTCGTTGATGCGGATCACGAGACGGTCAACTCCTTCATCATCAACTTCACCGATGCGCGGCATCGCTCCAGGCAAAAGCCGGATATTGCCGCCCAGCAGGATCTCTTCGCCCAGACGCTGGGCGGTTTCCTTGTTGACGTCGAAGGTTTCGGCCTTGTGTGCCCAGTAGACCGGTTGGGTATCGTTGACCTCACGTTTGGTCTTGAGGATGTTGATGATTACGTCGGCGGCGGTGTTGCCCCCGCCGATGACCAGTGTCTTGATGCCGATGTATTTGCTGGCATCGTCCACGTTTTTTGCCACCATCTTGGCATCGCCGTAAACCGACAGTTCACGGGGGATGTTGCTGCCGAAAGAAAGCACAACCTTCCTGCCCTTGAAGCTGCCCTTGGATGTGATCACCGTCAAACCGTCCCGTTCGTCCTTGATGTCCTCAAAGGCCACCTCGGTCTGGACATTCAGGTTTTCGTGCTGCACAAAATGCTGCACATACTGCAGATAGCTCTCAACGGTGACCGGCTTGTCGGGAGGACGGAGCTCTTCGACCATGAAAGGTTCCGGAGCGTCCTTGGGCTTGGAGGCGTAAACCAGCTTACCTTCGGGATAGGTATTGGCGATCCCTTGAAAAATGGCCTTGCCGGATTCCAGCACAAGATAGGAAAGCCCGTTTTTGTGGCAAAGATAGGCGGTGGAAAGTCCAGCGGGACCGCCGCCGACAATCAAAACGTCATAGACTGTGCTGTTCATGATGTTTCCTTTAATTCTTTGAAAATTGGAATGTTCTGAAGCGCAATCAGAGTATCACTTAGAAAAGTAAAGATAAAGTTTTTAGTAAGTTACTTCGGTTCCACACTGCTCTCAATAGTCGGATATGTACAAGCCATAACATCCTACCAGCCGACATCCAGCGATAGCTTGAAGAAAGGGACATTTTCCAGCCGCAGGTCGGAACGGGTCGCATCGTAAAAGACAACCCACCGTTCAAAGGCGTAACCTGCCGAGGTTGTCAGCCTGATTGCAGAATTGGGAAGATAACTGAAGCCGGCCATGGCCTTGTAATCGCCGTACCTTATGGCCTTGGCCCCCAGCGATCGATCCTTCAGTTCATACTCTTCGCTGGCAAAGTCCCCGGCCGCAAACAGCTG